>NZ_JAXIOM010000010.1:0-76017 GCF_049311025.1 Arthrobacter sp. 3Tela_A | reverse complement strand
GCCCACCCCCACACCTGACCCGGGCCCTCCGCCGCCTCCGCCTGAAGAAACACCAGCGCCACCACCGCCCGGAAATACGGCCCCTCCGCCGGCTCAGACCACGCCGCCCGCGACGAACCCGGGCAATCCCGCTCCCGCTCCGGTTCCGTCCCAGAGTGCGGGTCAGCAGAACCCGTTTTCCGGTTACCCCGTGCACCCTGGCACCGGTTATGCAATCGAGCCGGGCACCAATAACCTGATCGATGCCCGGACCGGTTTGTACACGGACCTGAGGTGGGACCCCGTCACGGACACAGTCAGCAATGTCTTTGATTCAGTGGAAGACGCCGAGGCTCCGGAACCGTCGGCCGAGGCTGTGGAAAAGGCCAAGCCTACGGACTCTGCGGCACCCGCTGCTGCGAAAAAGCCCACGCCGGAACCCAGTCCGGAGCAGACTGTGGCCGCTGCGGACCGTGCCAGCGCTGAGTCCGGAACAGACTGGAGCACCCACTGGCTGACCCGGACCGCCGTCTTCGTGGCACTGGCCGGTGCCGGAGTTGCCTACTACATGAAACTGCAAAAAGGCACCCCCCGAATAATCAAAAGCAGAAAGTGAGTGAACATTAGGTAGACTGACCCTGCTTTACGTGGGGGTTCTCTAACGCGCCCCCGGATTCGGGGGAACAATTTGCGCGCACAACTGCTCACGCACTCATATTTGCCGGAGCACAGCCCGCCACAGCGTCGCTGGACCCAGCTCATCCGTACCTTCCGCGACCTGGACTGGGACGTGGAAGTTGTGGCGCCGGTAGCCCACTCACCCGCAGGGCGCCGTACGCTTCCCCGCAAAATTGCCGGCCGTGCCTTCCGCACGGACCGCGGACGCTACGGGGAAGTTATCCGCCGGGCTCCGTACCTCTGGCACCCCACCACACGGATGGGACGGTTCGCTGACCAGTGTTTCTCCGCAGCTGGCAGCGTACTGGCCGCCCTGATGGGGCCCAAACCCGACGTCGTCATCGCCACGGTGCCTTCCCTGCCCATCCTGGGTGCGGGCTTCGTGGTGGCCAAACTGCGCCGTGTCCCGTTCGTCGCAGACATGCGTGACGCGTGGCCGGACATCGCCAGGGACGCGCGGCTGATTCAGGGCGGTGCCAAGAGCCTGGTGGAGCGCGCAATCGTCGCCATCCAGCAGCGCGCGGACCTGATCGTCACCGTGACCTACGGATTTGCCCAGACCCTGCGTGAGCGCGGCCTGCAGAACGTAGCAACCATCACCAACGGGATCGATACCTCCACTCGTGAACTCCTTCCGCCGCCGGAAGAGAAAGCTGACCGCCTGGAAGTCCTGTATCTCGGGAACCACGGCGAGAGCCAGCGGCTGGAGACCATCATCAAAGCGGCAGCGCTGTCCCGGGACTGCGTCCGCCTGACCATGGTGGGACACGGCGTGCAGCGCCGCAGCCTCCGGGCGCTGGCCGAGGCACTGGATGCACCGGTGGAGTTCCACGAACCCGCACAGGGAACCCAGGCCGTCATGAGCTACTACCGCCGTGCGGACACCTGCGTCATCTCGCTGCGGGATGACTGGAAATCCTTTGAGACCACCATTCCCTCCAAAACCTATGAAGTGCTGGCGGTCGGCCGCCATGTCACGGGCATAGTCCTGGGCGAGGCACGGGAAATCATCGAGGAATCAAAGGCCGGAGACGTGGTGCGCTCGGACCCGGCTCTCATCGCCGCACTCTGGAAGGAGCTCGCACAGGATCGGAGCCGGCTGCTCACCGGATCCCTGGGCCGGGACTGGGTGGAACTGAACGCAAACGTCGAGATGCTGGGACGGGCCTACGCCGAACTGCTCGCTGCGGTGGCAGCGAAAGGCCGGGCCAGGGTTTGAGCGCCGTTAGGCTGTTCCGGAATTTCCGTCTGGCCGCCGCCACTGTCCTGGAACACGCCGGCGGGGATCCGGCTGTCCTGGCGCTGCAGGCCGCACGCCGGCTCCCGTCAGCCGTGGTGGACCCGGCAGCCCGCGCCGCCGCAGCAATGCCCGGCGTTCTCCTGCCGGCCATGTCGGATGTCGTCCGCGGCAATCCGGAAGCCGCCCGGCTGCGGATGCAGAAGGCCGCGGAGGCCGGACCCCGTGCACGCACAGCGGTTCGCCTGGCTGACGTCGCCACCGCTGCCGGTTATCCGGAACTGGCTGGGACCTTCCTCGAGTCAGTGCCGTCTACTGCACCGGGCCGCGCTGCCGCAGCAGCACGGCTGGCCTGGCACCGCGGAGAGATGACCGCAGCCGTTGGGATGCTGGCCGGGGGCACGGGTGCCGAGCGGCGGTTCCGGGAAAGGCTGGACAGCGAGCTGTCAGTGTTCCAGGGCTGGGAGCCCACACTGGCCTCTGTGCCCGGCTACCGAGGGCGCAGCTCCACTGTGCTGCATCTGCTCACCAACTCCCTGCCGCACACCGGAAGCGGTTACGCCCAGCGGTCCCACTCCCTGCTGAAAGCCCAGTCCGAGCAGGGCTGGGAGGTCCACGCCGTGACCCGGGTGGGATACCCCGTGCAGGTTGGCCTGCTGACCGCTTCGGCTCGGGATGTCATTGACGGCGTCACCTACCACCGGCTCCTGCCGGCTGCCCTGCCCCGGGGCATGGCAGCGCGCCTGCAGTTCCAGGCCGAGGAACTGCTGAATCTTGCCCTGTGCCTGCGTCCGGCCGTGCTGCACACCACCACCCACTTTGTGAACGGACTGGTTGTCCGTGCCGTGGCGGAAGCCCTCGGCATTCCCTGGGTTTATGAGGTCCGCGGACAGCTGGCGGACACCTGGGCTTCCACCCGAGGCCCCGAGGCGAGGAATTCCGAACGGTACCGGCTGTTCACCGAACGTGAAGTCCACGTCATGCGTTCCGCCGGAGCCGTAGCCACCCTGGGTCAGACCATGCTGGACGGGATTTCCGCCGCCGGCATCCCGGCGGAGAAGACGCTCCTGCTGCCGAACGCCGTCGGCGATGATTTTCTTTCCGACCCGCTGAGCGCCCAGGACGCCCGCCGGTCGCTGGGGCTGCCGGTCTCCGGTCCCGTCCTCGGCACGGTCAGTAGCCTGGTCAGCTACGAAGGGATCGACGATCTGCTGCGTGCATTCGCCGCCCTGGCCCCCGGGTATCCGGAACTCCTATGTCTTATAGTCGGCGACGGCGCGGCAGCACCGGCCCTGAAGAAACTGGCCGCGGAACTCGGTGTGGGGGACCGGGTAGTTTTCACGGGCAGGGTGCCACGGCACCAGGCCCGCCTGCACCATCAGGCAATCGACATTTTCGTCGTGCCTCGGAAGGATCTTGACGTGACACGTGCGGTAACTCCGCTGAAACCGGTGGAAGCGATGGCCTGTGCCAGGCCAGTCGCGGCCAGCGACCTGCCCGCGCTGGCAGAACTGGTTCTGGACGGCCGGGACGGGGTGCTGGCCAGGCCCGGAGACCCGGCTCACCTGGCAGACCGGCTTAAGACATTGATCGAGGATCCGGACCTCCGCGCCCGGATGGGCAGCGCCGGACGAACCAAAGTCCTGGCCGAGCGTACCTGGGCAGCAGTGGCCCTGCGCTCGGACGCACTGTACGGATCACTGACCGGGGGACGGAAAGCATGACGGCGGAACCCAAGCAGGCGGTCCAGCCGCTTTCGGTGGATTTCAGGAGGCTGCAGCGGGTAGGAGCCCGCCCCGGTTTTGTGGACTACCTGATCAAAGTCTGGGACTACCGGCACTTCATTTCCTATGACGCACGCGCACGCGTGCAGAGCGGAAACCGCCGCGACCGGCTGGGCAGCATCTGGCTGATCCTGAACCCGGTGCTGAACGGGCTGACCTACTACCTGATCTTTGGACTGCTGCTGCAAACCGGAGCGGGCATTGAGAACTTTGTGGGTTACCTGGTGATCGGGATCTTCCTGTTCCAGTTCAGCTCACGTTCAATCACCAACGGCGCCCGGTCCATTCAGCAGAACCGTGCCGTTATCCAGGCCTTCAGCTTCCCGCGGGCAACACTGCCCATCGCTGTGAACATGCGGGAGCTTTTCGCTAACATCCCGGTCCTGATCGTCATGGTGCTCATTGTGATGGTCCTGCCGCCCACGGAAGAGGTGACGTGGCGCTGGCTGCTGATTCTGCCGGCGGTCGCACTCCAATGGATCTTCAACCTTGGGGTGAGCCTGATCCTTGCCCGGGTTATTTCCAAGGTCAACGACGTCGTTCACCTGCTCAGCTTCGCGCTGCGTGCGCTTATGTACGCCAGTGCGGTGTTCTACAGCTATGAACGGTTTATCGACCAGCCCGTGCTGCTGCAGATCGTCCAGCTGAACCCGCTCTTCAACGTCCTGGACATTGTGCGCGACTGCCTGCTGTACGCGCAGGTTCCGGACTGGCAGTCATGGGCCATCCTTGCGTCCTGGGCCTTTGGGGCACTGGCCGTCGGCGCCGTGTACTTCTGGCGGGCGGAGGAGACCTATGGACGCTCTTAAGGATCTCGAATTCCTTTCCGCTGAGGACCCCTGTGTGGTCATCGATGAGGTGAGCATGCGCTACCGGGTGCCCTCCAGCGAATCCGCTGGACGGCCCGGCGGCCTGCGCGGCCTGGTCCAGCGGGTTGCCGGCCAGCAGAACATGGTGACCGTCAATGCCCTGAACACCATGTCCCTCGTGGCGATGCGCGGTGAATCCATCGGCATCGTGGGCCGGAACGGTTCCGGCAAGAGCACCCTCATGAAGCTGATCAGCGGGCAGATAGCTCCGGACCGCGGCGGTGTCTACGCTTCCAGTACGCCGATCATGCTCGGGGTCAACGCCGCCCTGGTGCCCGAGCTGCCCGGCGACCACAACGTGGTGCTCGGCTGCCTGGCCATGGGGCTTACCCATGAACAGATTGCTGAGAAGTTCGACTCGATCGTGGAGCTCTCCGGGCTGGAAAAAGCCATCCACCTCCCCATGCGCTCCTACTCCTCGGGTATGTCTTCGCGCCTTCGGTTCGCCATCGCTGCAAGTATTGATCCGGAAATCCTGCTCATCGACGAAGCTCTTAATACCGGCGATGCACAGTTCGCAGACCGCAGCCGCAAACGCATGGACGAGCTGCGCCTCAACGCCGGCTGTGTGTTCCTGGTCAGCCACAGCCTGGACACCGTCCTGAAGATGTGTTCCCGCGTGGTCTGGATGGACAAGGGAGACCTGCTGATGGACGGCGAGCCACGGGAGGTGGTGAAGGCATACAAGGACTTCACCAAGCAGCTCTCGAAGGGAAACAACATCTCCGCTGCGAAGCTGCGCACCGAGGCCATGGAGTCACTGCAGGTAACCCAGATTGTTGAACGTGCCACCGGACGCCGCAGCGCGAGGAGCAAATGATGCCCGTGCTTTCGGACCTCCGGACAGGTCTCTGGCACCTGCGCTCAGGAGGACCGGCCCAGGTGCGCGAATGGCGGATCCGCCGCCGTGCGGAACTGGGTTTCGCCGACCCGGCCAACACCCGCGGGATCGAAGCAGGGTGGATCGGGCGCGGCTCCGGCCGCAGGCTTTCCTTCCCGGCGGCAGCACCCGCGGCGCGGCCACCCCGGCGCACTGACCTCACGGTCGGCGTCATCCTCGATGAGTTCTCAGCCCAGGCCTTCGCGTGCGAATGGAACACTATCGCCCTGGACCCTGTCTCCTGGCAGGCCCAGCTTGAACAAACCAAAGTCGACCTGGTCTTTGTCGAATCTGCCTGGGCGGGCAACGGGCGCCTCTGGCGCGGGAAGATCGCCGGCCCGGCCGGCCCGGCGGAGCCGCTGGCGGCGCTCCTGGCATACAGCCGGGAACACGGGATTCCCAGCGTCTTCTGGAACAAGGAAGACCCTCCGCACTACGACGACTTCCTGCCGGCGGCCAAACTGTTCGACGTCGTCTTCACCTCCGACGAACGCCGGATAGTCCACTACGAGCGGGACCTGGGGCACCAAAACGTCGGGGTCCTGCCCTTCGCCGCCCAGCCGGCGATCCACAACCCGGCCCGGCCGCGCTACGGACGGCATGCCCGGGACATCGCGTTCGCCGGAATGTACTTCGCCCACAAATACCCCGAACGCCGCGAACAGATGGATCTGCTGCTCGGCGGGGCACTGGATGCCTCCGCATCCCTTCCGCACGGTCTGGAGATTTTCTCCCGCAAGCTGGGAGCCGATGCCAACTACCAGTTCCCGGCACCCCTGGACTCGCGCGTCGTCGGTTCCCTCAGCTACCCGCAGATGCTCTCCGCCTACAAGGGCTACAAGGTTTTCCTCAACGTCAATTCCGTGGTCGATTCGCCTAGCATGTGCGCCCGGCGGATCTTCGAAATCAACGCCGCCGGAACGCCCGTCGTGACTACGCCCAGCGCCGCCGTCACGGAGTTCTTCGCACCGGAGGAAGTGCCGGTTGCCCATAACCGGGCGGAAGCGGCGCTCCTGGCCAAGGCACTGGTCCGCAACCCGGAGCTGAATGACCGCACCGTGCACCTGGCCCAGCGGCGGATCTGGGCTGACCATACCTACGCCCACCGGGCCGAGGCGGTCCTGGCAGCAGCGGCGCCGCAGCATCACCGTCCGCTGCGCCGGCCCGCAGTCTCCGCACTGGTACCGACCATCCGGCCGCACCAGCTCGAGAGTGTGTACCGCACCGTGGCAGCCCAGCAGGACGTGGACGTTGAACTGGTGCTGCTCACCCACGGCTTTGAGGCGGAGGCGAAAACGCTACGGGAGCTCGCTGCTGCTTACGGCCTGGAAAACGTCCAGGTGCTCACCGCCGGCCGCGACGTTCCGCTGGGGGAGTGCCTGAACCGGTGCGTCCAGGCTGCCGGCGGCGAAGTAGTCGCCAAAGTCGATGACGACGACCATTACGGTCCGCATTACCTCAGCGACCAGCTTTACACCCTGGACTACTCTGGGGCGGAGATAGTCGGGAAGCAGGCCCACTACGTGCACCTGGCGTCATCCGGGGCCACAGTGCTGCGTTACGGTGCCCGGGAGCACCGCTACACGGACTTCGTCATGGGCCCAACGATTACTGCGCCGCGCAGCGTTGCCCTGGAGAACCCCTTCCCAGCCGTTGGCCTGGGGGAGGACACGGGGTTCCTGCGTGCCGCGGCGTCGAACGGCCTGCGGATCTACTCAGCAGACCGCTTCAACTACTACCAAATCCGGTCAGCGGCCGGACATACCTGGCAAATTGCCGACGCCGAGCTGCTGGCCGGCGGAGAGCTGAAATTCTATGGGGGACCGAGTGAGCATACAGACCTTTAATCCGGGGGAGATCCCCACGGACGTAAAGACCGTTGCCGTCATCGGGCTGGGCTACATCGGCCTGCCGACGGCGGCCATCCTGGCCGGCAAGGGCCTGAACGTGATCGGCGTGGACGTCAATCCCTACACCGTGGAAGCGGTCAATGAAGGCCGGGTTCCCTTCGTGGAGCCGGACCTGGGCGTGCACGTTGCCGGGGCAGTCAGCCAGGGGCACCTGCTGGCCAGCCCCACGGTTCCGGAGGCCGACGCCTACATTGTTGCCGTTCCGACGCCGTTCAAGGCAGACAAAAGCGCTGACCTCGCCTTCATCGAGCAGGCGGCCCGCAGCATCGCCCCGCGGCTGCGTCCCGGAAACCTGGTCATCCTGGAGTCCACCTCCCCTCCCGGCACCACCGCGCACATGGCGGACGTCATCCTGTCCCACCGTCCGGACCTGGCGGGGGACACTGACGGCGGCAAGCCTGCCGTCCTTTTCGCGCACTGTCCCGAACGGGTGCTCCCGGGCCGGATCATGATTGAACTGGTGACCAATGACCGGATTATCGGCGGACTGTCTCCCGAAGGTGCCCAGGCGGCAGCTGCCCTCTACAGCACCTTCTGCCAGGGCGGTATCCACCTCACCGACGCGACGACCGCGGAGATGGCGAAGCTCGTGGAGAACGCCTACCGGGACGTGAACATCGCCTTCGCCAATGAGCTCTCAGTCATCAGCGGCAACCTCGGAATCGACGTCTGGAACCTGATCGAGCTCGCGAACCACCATCCGCGGGTCAACATCCTCCAGCCCGGCCCCGGTGTGGGCGGACACTGCATCGCGGTGGACCCATGGTTCATCGTGGCCGCAGACCCCCGGAACGCGAAGCTCATCAAGACCGCACGCGAGGTCAACGACTCCAAACCCGGATACGTCGTCGCCGCGATCGAGGATGCAGCAGAGGGCCTCGAAGCCCCGGCCATCGCCGCACTCGGCCTGGCTTTCAAAGCCAACGTGGATGACACCCGTGAGTCCCCGGCCGTCCAGATCGTTCAGGAAATTGCAGCGCGCAACCCCAAGGCACAGGTCACCGTGGGAAGCCCCTTCGCCGGCGCCGCGCTGCCCCGGGAACTCAGTGCGCTGCCCAACGTTTCGCTGGCCGGCACGGACGAAGCGCTGGCGGGAGCCGACGTCGTTGCCCTGCTCGTGGACCATGACGCCTTCCGCGACATCACGCCGGATCAGCTGGCCGGCCGCCGGATCGTGGACACACGGGGATTCTGGCGGAATTGAGTACCAAGGCAACGGCCGCCGGCAGACTGGCAGCAGCCGCCCATCCCGCGCTGAAAGCGCGGCTCAAGCGGCTGGCCGCCGGACCGGCGCGTGTCCCGGACCGGGGACTGGTAAGCGTCATTGTGCCGATGTACAACGTTGCCCCTTACCTGGAGCGCTGCCTGACCTCCCTGGTGTCCCAGTCCTACCGCCGGCTGGAAATCATCCTCGTAGATGACGGCTCCACGGATTCGACGGCAGCCATTGCCGCAGGTTATGCACGCCGCGACCGCAGGATACGGCTCCTCAAGCTCACCCACGGAGGCAACGGGCGTGCCCGCAACACCGCCGTTAAGGCTGCCCGCGGGCGGTTCCTTGCTTTCGCGGATGCCGACGACGTGGTGCCTGCGGAGGCCTACGAGGCCATGACCGAGGCCCTGACACGGAGCGGCTCTGATTTCTGCACCGGCGCGTACGGACGTATCCGCGGGACAAAACGCACACCGGTGGCGCTCTCCGAGAGGCTGCACCGGCAGGAACGCACCGGCATTCGGCTCGCGGATGCCCCGGAGATCATTGATGACGTTTTCCTCTGGAACAAGATGTTCCGCCGGGAATTCTGGGAAGAGCGTGTTAGCCCCATCCCGGAAGGGATCCGGTACGAAGACCAGGAAACCACGGCCCGCGCCTACCTGCGGGCCCGGGCCTTCGACGTCCTGGCCCCGGTGCTCTACTGGTGGCGCATCCGGGAAGACGGATCCTCCCTCACGCAGGCCAAACACCTGCTGGAAGACCTAAGCGACCGGCTGACCGTAGCATCTGCAGTCACCGAGCTGTTTACGGAGGAAGCTCCGGGACCCGTACTGGAACACTGGCACCAGCGCCTGCTCGGCGCTGACCTGCTGCCGTACCTCGAGCAGGTACCGGATGCTACGGACGAGTATTGGGACCTGCTCAGCACCGGTGTGCGCCGGCTGGCCCCGGCAGGACCTGCCGGACTGGAACGAGCCGATCCGCAGGTCCGCGTCATGCTCCACCTGGCTGCGGAAGGCCGCCGGGAGGAACTTGCCGCTGCCGTCGTCGACAGAATCAACAACGGCACGGCGAGCCCCCTGGTGTTCGACGGCGCAGCCGTCACCGCTCGCCCGCCGTTCCTGCGGCTGCTCGGCGGGCCGGTGCCGGAAGAACTGCTCTCCGTGGATCCGGATGCCCTTGAACTGAAGTGCGCAGTCGACGGCGTGGAGTACGACGACGCCGGGGTAGCCGGGCGCGCCCCCGGCCACGCCTACGTGCGCAACGCGGACTGCCGCAGCACGATGCATCACCTTGCCGTTGGCGTGGACGGCCCACGCGGATTTACCACGCTGCCAGTTGAACGCCGGCAGGACCCGCACCTTGACCTAATCTCCGGAGACCGGAACTGCAGCTACGCAGATGCGGCCTTCACCGCGGACCTGACCGGTATCAACGCAGCCGAACTGCAGATCCGTTTGAAGGTGGCAGGGCATGTGCTGGAAGGCAGTGCCAGGCTGCCACAGCAGGCGGTGTCCGCGGTGCCTTCCGGTATCCCGTTCGTGGTGGGCGCCGGCGCGGCAGGAGAGAACCTGCACATTGATCTTGACCAGGTTCCCGCCAACGCGTCGTTCGCGCTGGTGACAGCGCGTTTCCGCATTCCAGCCGAGTCCACCCGCCTTCCCGGCGGCGGGACGAGGCTGCGGTTCGCACTGCACACCGAACGCTGGGGCCAGAAGGCGCCGGCACCGCCGTCGGACGCCTACACCCTGCGCTGGAGGCAGGACAGGGCAGAACCGGGTCCGGGCGACCGGGCTGTGGCAGTGCCGGAAGCCGCGGCCGGAACCTTGCCGTCCCTTCTATTGCCCGGCTGCCGGATCCGCGGATTCCGCGCTCCCGCCGGGGCCATGGCCGTGAGCATTGGCGCGCCCCTTGCCGACGACGAGGCCGGTGCGTTCCATTCGTACCGGCTGCGGCGGTCGGTCTTCGCGCCAGGCCGGTCCCGGGAGCTGCAGCCGGGAATCTTCTTCGAGAGCTTCGGGGGCAAGAGCTGCACGGACAGCCCCCGCGCGATTTCCGATCACCTTGCGGCATCCGGCTTCGAGGAACCCCTGTACTGGTCAGTGGCCGACCGTTCAGTGCCCGTCCCGGACTACGCCGTGCCGCTGCTGCAGGGCAGCACCGAATGGTACGAACGGCTGGCCACGACCCGCCGGCTGGTCAACAACAACAACTTCCCGTGGTTCTTTGCCAAGGCACCCGGACAGTTCTACCTGCAGACCTGGCACGGAACACCCCTGAAGAAGATCGGGCTGGACATCCCACAGCGTGCCCTGGCGCTGTCCTACCGGGACCTGATGCAGAGGGAAGCCCAGTGGTGGGACCTGCTGCTTGCCCAGAACAGCTTCGCGGCGGAAGTCCTGCCCAAAGCCCTCGGATACTCCGGGAAAGTCCTCACCGCCGGGTACCCGCGCAACGATGCGCTCGCCGTTCCGGGGGATACCAGGGAGCGGACGCGGGCGCTGCTGGGCGTCAGTCCGGAGCAGAAAGTCCTGCTCTACGCTCCCACCTGGCGCGACGCTGTGCGCAACGACGCCGGACAGTCGGATTGGGTGGGCCACCTGGACCTGGACCAGGCGCTGCGGCTGCTCGGCCCGGACTGGACATTGCTGGTCCGCGGACACCATAACGTAGCCGCCCAGCGCCGAATTAACGCTTCCGCACGGGTCCAGGACGTCACCGATTACCCGGAAGTCAACGACCTGTACCTGGCTTCGGATGCGCTGGTCACCGACTACTCCTCGGCTATGTTCGACTACTCGGTGCTCGGCAAGCCGATTCATTTCCTCGTTCCTGACCTGGCAGAGTATGCGGCCTCGCGCGGGTTCTATCTGGACTTCGCGGCTGACCTGCCGGGTGCTGCGGTCTCGGGAACGGCGGAGCTGGTCCGCGCCATCCGCCGGAATCCTGACTCGCTGCGAGGCGAGATCCGGGAGTTTGCCGGGCGCTTTGCGCCGCAGGACACCGGGAGCGCAGCTGCAGCCGCAGCACGGGCGCTCCTCGAGGCAACGGCAGACGCCGCGCCGGACCCATACCAATCGAAAGGCCCGACCTGTGGCTAGCGGACAGTTTTCCCTGGTAGTAGCCCTCTACAACGTGGGCGAGTACGTGCCTGCGTTCCTTGAATCGCTGCGAACTCAGACCTACCCCCTGCAGCACCTGGACATAGTGGTGGTCGACGACGGTTCAACCGACGACTCAGCCGCCATCGTCCGGCGCTGGGCTGCGGCACACCATCCCGGGCTGCGCCTGGTGCAGCAGGAAAACGCCGGCCCCGGAGCCGCGCGGAACACCGGGCTGCGGCTGGCAGCCAACACCTGGGTCACGTTCTGCGACCCGGACGACGTCTTCCACCCCCGCTACTTTGAAGAAGTAGCCAACTTCCTGGCCGGAGACGTGAACGGCTCCGCCCAGCTTCTGGCCACCCGCCTGGTGCAGTTCAAAGATGGCACCGCAACGCTCCGCCACACCCACCCGCTGGGCAAGAAGTTCCGCTTCGGCAACACCCTGGTGAGCCTGGAGGAGAACCCGGAGTACATCCAGCTCCACGGCCCCACCGCGTTCCTGCGCCGGGAAGTGCTGGCCGCCAACGGGCTAGAGTTCGATGCCCGCATCCGCCCCAAGTACGAGGACTCCAACCTCATCGGCCGCTACCTGGCTGCGGTGGAGGCACCGGTTCTGGGGATCATTGCCAGCGCACGCTACCTCTACCGCCGGGACCGCCGCCGCGGCGCGTCGCTGGTGGCCAGCGCCTGGGCTGATCCGCGGGCCTACGACGAGCTGCCCCGCTACGGGTACCTGGGCATGCTGCAGGACATCAAGGGCCGCCTCGGCACACTGCCGCACTGGGCCCAGTACATGGTCCTGTATGACCTGGTCTGGTTCTACATTGATGACAAGCGCATGCACAGCCAGACCGCCGGGGCGAGCCCGGAGCAGCAGGCCACCATGCACGCCCTGCTGGAGGAGATCTTCGGCCTCATCGACCTTGAGGTTATCGACACCTTCAGCGTCGTCAGCCAGGGATGGATTTTCCACAACATCCTGCGCAGCTACTACAAGAAGCAGGATGAAAAGATCCCCGTTGTCCAGGAATGGGAGCAGGATGAGGTGCGGGGAACCGTGCGGTATTCCTACCTTTTCCACGACGAGGTCCCCGAGGAGAAAGTCTTCGCCTCAGGCAAGGCGCTGGCTCCGCTGGCCGCCAAGACCCGGCATCACAGTGTCCTGGGAAAAACGCTGATCAAGGAGCGCATCCTGGTTCTCCCGCAGTCCGCTGAGCTGCAGATCCTGCTGGACGGTGAGGCGGCCGAGATCACCCGGGACCGGGAAGTACCGCTGCAGCCGGGCCGCCGGCCCACAGTCCTTCCGGGGTTCGAGCTTCGGGCTCCGGCGGTTCCCGGGAATCGCCGTAAGCCCGCTGCACTGGCCACCCGTCTGAGGGACAACCTGGTGGTGCACCGTTCCCTGCAGGGGACGGGAACTCTCACCGAGCTGGTTGCCGCGGTGCGCCGGCGCCGCCGCCGGATTACGGGCCGGGTGCGCAGGCTACGGAGCCGTGCGGCCGACCGTCGGCTCGTTGCCCGGGCACAGCAGGCACCCGCTGCCACCAAGTACAAGGACGCATGGATCCTGATGGACCGGATCGGGCGCGCAGATGACAACGCCGAGCATCTCTACCGCCACTTGCAGCGAGAACGGCCGGACATCAATGCCTGGTTCCTGCTGGATCGCAGAAGCTCTGACTGGGACCGCCTGGCAGCAGACGGTTTTAAACTCGTCGAATACGGCTCGGACGAGTCAGTGCTGCTCTACCTGAATGCTTCGTTCAAGATCTCTTCCCATGCAAACGGCAACGTTGAGTTCCCGGTGAGCCGGCGGCGGTTTGGGAACGGAACGGCACGCTTCGTCTTCCTGCAGCACGGCGTGATCAAGGATGACATGTCCCTATGGCTCAACGGCAAGGACATCCGGCTGATGGTCACGGCCTCCGTGGCCGAGCACGAATCCATTGCCGGGGACCTTAACAACTACAAACTGACCCCCCACGAAGTGAAGCCCACAGGTTTTGCCCGGCACGACGCACTGCTCCGTGCGGCCAAGGCTTCGCCGGTGGAGGAGCGGCGGACCATCCTGGTGGCTCCGACGTGGCGGCAGTATCTGGGCAAGGAACTCGCGGCTGCGGAGTCAGACGCCGAACGGGTGCGTATTTTCGAGCAGAGTGAATACGGCAGTGCCTGGCTGACGCTGCTGCGCTCGCCGGAACTGCGTGAGCGCTGCCTGGCGACGGGGGAACAGATCGTCTTCCTTCCGCATCCGGAACTGGAAGTAATGGTTCCGTTGCTGGACCTGCCGGACCACGTCCAGCCTGCGGCGTATAAGGATATTTCCGTGCAGGAAAAGCTGGTTCAGGCCCACACAATGGTCACGGATCACTCCTCCATAGCGTTCGATGGCGCCTATGCCGGATCTAGGATCGTGTACTTCCAGCCGGACAGCGATGAAATCTTCGGCGGCGGCCACGTTTACCGCAAGGGATACTTCGACTACGAGCGCGACGGCCTGGGGCCGGTTGCCGATTCTGTCGAAAACGCCCTGGGGTTCCTGACCAGGAACGACCCGGATTCCCTGCATGCCCCGTACAAGGAGCGCATCCGAGGAACCTTCCACCACTGGGACTCCAACAGCTGCGAGCGGATCACCGCGGCCATCGAGGCTCTGGAAGGCCCGGCAGCACAGAGGCCGGGACTGTGACAGTCCGCAGGAAGGCCGGTGCCCTGCTGCCCTCGCTCCTGCGGCGCACACTGCGTCCCAAGGGCCGCAGACAGGAATCCGCCGGCGCCCGCAAACCGGTGCTGAGTCTCATCCTCGTACCAGCGGACAAAGCGGCAGAGCAGGCAGCTGTCCGGACCCTTCCCAGCCTGCTGGCCCAATCCTACGAACCACTGGAGATCATCGTCGCGGGCGCCCACGCCTCTGCACCGGCAGTTCGCGAGCTGGCCGAAACTGACCTGAGGGTGCATTTGATGGGCCCGGAAACTACTCTCTCGGAGGCGTGCCGGTTGGCCACGGGCGACGCCGTGGCTCTTATTGAGCCAGGGACAGAGGTGCCGGAAAGTTACTATGCTGCCCTGCTGCCGGAGCTTCTTGCTTCCTCAGTGGACTTCGTCGCGGGACTGCATCCGCGTCCACGCACCACCGCAGGGAAGCAGGCGGCCCACTTCGGTGCCGCCAAGCGGATGGACCTCTCTCTGTCTAACCTGCCCAGCGCTTTTGCCGACACAGCCCTCTGGCCGAAACTCTTCACCCGATCCTTCCTGAAGTCCGCTTTGGACGAACTCCCTCCTGGGAGCCCGCGGATTGCGGCCACGATGATGCTGAGGGCCAGGTCGTTCGGGTATGTTCCCGTCGATGTGCCCGAGCCGGCCCGGGATGAAGGAAAAGCCCAGGACCTGCTTCACCTGTCGGAAGCCGCCCGGCGCCGCCTGGAACCGGAACTCGCTGCAGCACCTGACGACGCCGTTGGCTACTGGATTGGTGAATCCTTCGGGGCGCGCTGGGCGCTGCTCGCCCGCGAGGTACCCCGCCGGGACAGCGCTTACTGGAAGTCCCTGGGTGAGATAGCTTCGGTGCTCGTGACGACGCCGTCCGCACTTAGCCGCTTCAGTGTCCACGACCGTGTCCTGGCAGTCCTTGCCGCTGCGGACCGGCTTGAGGACTTCCGCACCGTCCTCGCCGAGATTCAGGACGGTGGGCGGGGATACCGTGTTCAGGCAGACAAGGATGAGCTGCTGGCTCACCCCTCGTATCTGCAGCTCCTGGGTCGGGAGGTGCAGCAGGACATCCTGAAGCTCTCCGCGGCAGACTTCCCGGTACGGAGCCGGCTTCGGGCGTTCGAATGGGAACCAGCAGGTCTAAGGATTGGCGGCTTCGCATATGTACCTGGAATGGGCGGTGAGCACGCTCCGAGCGTCAAGGTTTTCCTGACGGATCCGGAAACCGGCAATCGTATCGCCGTCGAAACAGAACGGGTGCCGAGCAACACGGTCAACGAGACCACTGGTGACCGCTGGAACGATTACTCCGGAGCTGGTTTCACCGCGCTCATCGGCCACGAAACTCTCAACACAGCCGCGGGCGCCAAGTCCACTACCTGGTTCGTGGAGGTGGAAGTTGCCTTCCACGGCAGGACTGCCAGCGAACGGCTGACCAAGAGGGACGGCGATTATGTTCCCTCACGCCTGCCGCTCGGCGCCGCCATAAACACGCAGCGCATGATTGCCCAGTTCGACCAGGTGCAGGGCCTGAGGCTGTGCACCGTCTCCTACCGCTATCTGGCCGCGCACCCCGGAACCGATGGCCATAATCTCGCTCTGGCATTCGTCGGCGAGGCGCCGTCCCGGGTCGTCCTGGAAGCAGCAGACAGGCCGGTCATAGAGCTGCGGCCGGTACCTGGGCAGCCCGCGGCCTTTTTCCTGCCTATCGCCGAGGCGGCCGCAGCCGAGGGCGGAGACGTGGTCTATCAACTGAAAGCAGCGGGAGCTGCGGGCGGCCTGGTGCCCGTGGGTGCGGCAGAAGGAAGTACCACCCTCAAGGACATCAGTGCAGAAGTCCGTCCTGCCGTAACTGGTTTCGGCTATGTCACCCTGGGAATCACGGACCGCCGCATTGAGGTCACCGGCTGGTCCCTTTCGGGTGACACGATCACCCTTCAACTCACAGGACCGGGCACCCACAGCCTGGTACCGGAATCCGTTCTGCTTGAGGGTCCAGACGGGACCTGGCCTGCAGGGGGAATCGAACGGGGGGACAGCGGGACGGTGCGGGCCACTTTCTCGCTGCGCCATAAACGCTGGGGGAGAGAGCCGGTGCTGAAGCCGGCTGGCCGCTACCGGCTGAAGATCACTGAATCCGGCGCGACGGACATCCGCATGGTGGAGACCGGACCCGCGCTCGCAGGCGCCGCGGCCGGGTGCACTCATCCTCGTCTGCGCATCCGCACCACAGCCCTCAGCACCGGAGATCCCTTCCAATTGCGCATCGAATCGCCCCTCACCGAGTTCGAGAGAGGCGCATACAACCAGCAGCGGCTCATCGAGGACTACCGGAGCAGCGCAGATCCGCTCGTTGATGCTGTGTTCTTCGAGACTTTTGGAGGAACGTCCGCTACAGACAGCGGATTAGCTATTTGCGAGGCACTCGCAGAGCTGAAACCGGGTCTGCGGCGCTATTGGAGTGTGGCCGACCCGTCCGTGGCTGTGCCGGCTGGAACCGTTCCCCTTCACCGGTATTCGGCGGAGTGGTACCGGGCGCTGGGCACGTCAAAGTATCTGGTCAACAACAACACTTTCCCCGTGTTCTTCCGCAAGAAAACCGGCCAGGTCTATCTGCAGACCTGGCACGGAACGCCTCTGAAACGCATCGGTTTTGATACACCGGTCCAACGGCTCACACCGTCCTATCTGCGGACTTTGGCCCGCGAACCCTCGGAATGGGATGCGCTGCTCGCGCAGAGTCCGGCCGCTGCCCAGCTGCTGGCCGGCGCGTTCCGCTACCAGGGCCAGGTGCCGGTGCTCGGTTATCCCAGAAACGACGCCCTAGCAGCCGAGACAGCGGCTGCAGAACGGAAGAGGGTTCGTGAGGTCCTGCAGATTCCGGACGAACAGACCGTAGTGCTCTATGCGCCTACCTGGCGGGATACCGAGCGTACCCGCGGGGACCGGCATGCAGTGGTTAACTATCTGGACGCGGGGCTCGCACTGGCTGCCCTGGGCTCCAACTACACGATCCTGTTCCGCGGTCACCACAACGTGGCAGGCCAGCGGTCCGCAGCCGGGATCAATGGACTTGCGGATCTGACGGATTATCCGCAGATCTCTGATTTGTCTCTGGCCGCGGATCTGCTGGTGACCGATTATTCGTCCATCATGTTCGATTATGCGGTGACGGGGAAACCAATGTTCTTCCTGGTCCCCGACCTTGAGGAGTACCGGGACAGCACGCGGGGATTCTATTTCGATCTCCAAGAGCATGTACCCGGGCCGCTGGCCCACAGCGCAGCCGAGCTCTTTGAGCAGATCCTTTCCTATCAGGCGGAAGAGTGGCGCCCGGCTTACGACGCGTTCGTCAGCAAATTCGCTCCATACGATGACGGACGTGCTGCCCGACGGGTTATCGAGCAGATCTGGAACTGATCCGTCCGGGAACACTTGTGACATCGAACACACTGGTGATATAGGGTGCTCTAGATATTCATGTTCCGTTTACCGGCAGGTATCGTGGGGGCGGGGGAAGTACAGCTGTTTCTTTTACAGCTGTACTTGGAATTGTGGTTGGCTGCTGCTCTGCGATGTCCCTCTCGGAATCATCAAGATCCACAACCGACAGGAATGGCACCATGACAGTACAGGCCGTAATTCTCGCAGCGGGCATGGGCACCAGGCTCGCCCGCCCGCACCCCAAATCGATGACCCAGCTCGATGACGGCCGCACAATCATGGAGCAGCAGGTAGAGAATCTGCGTTCGGCATTCGGAGACGAACTGCATTTGACCATTGTGGTCGGCTATAAGCTCGAGCAGATCATGGAGCATATGCCGGATGCGTCCTTCGTCTACAACGAGGCTTTCGACCAGACAAACACCTCCAAGAGCCTGCTGAAGGCCCTCAAAAATTCCTTTGAAGGCGGTGTGCTTTGGATGAACGGCGACGTCGTCTTCGACCCGGCCATGCTGGGAGAGCTGGCACCGCTCATCGAAGCAGATGAGTCCTTTGTAGCCGTGGATACCTCTGTTGTCTCTGACGAGGAGGTCAAATACACCGTCGACAGCGAAGGGCACATCCTTGAGCTTTCCAAAGCCGTCAAGAACGCCCTGGGCGAGGCTGTGGGCATCAACTACGTAGCCTCGGGGGATAAGAAGTACCTGGTGAACCGCCTCGCGGAAGTTGATGACCAGGAGTACTTCGAAGGTGGCATCGTCAAAACCATCGAGCACGACTCGGTGCCATACCTTCCGGTCGATATCAGCCGCTTCTATGCGGTGGAAGTCGATTTCGCCGAGGACCTCGTCCGTGCGAACCAGCAGGTGTTCAGGTCCAGCACAAACGTCAGGTAGACGACTCTTGGTGCTGTTCTGGAAAACCCTCGACAGGAGAAAATCGTGATCGGCTGGCAGGCTTTGTATGCCTTGGCACGCAACTTGGAGAAGAAGGAAGACTGGAAAGGAGCAGCTAGCCAATACGAACGGATCCTCCGCCGTGGCTCCGCAGAGCCCAAGGTGTACTTTAGGCTGGGACATGCTTATTTCCGCATGAATAGTTTGGCAGAGGCTTTGCAATACCTGCGGCAGGCGGTCGATATGGACCCGTCGAATGCTGATTGGCAATACCGGCTAGGCTTTGTACTTGAGAGGACTAAGGCTTATCAAGAGGCGCTGTCGCACTACCGGACAGCGCTGGAACTGGTCCCTCAGCGCACAGAGTGGCACCGACGCATTGACACTTGCAATAGGGAGATCACCCGGCTTGAAATTGCTAAGCTGAGGGAAACTAAGGCCCCTTCGTGGCGCCAAGCCGAAGCGCTTCAAGAAGCAGCAGAGTTGCATGCGGATGATGGCGCTTGGATGGAACGGACCGGGGATGCCCAATTCAAAATGGGCCAGTATCAGGCCGCAGCCGAGTCTTACGTGAAGGGCACTAAATCCCGGAAACAGGATGCCACTTTGCACTTCAAGGCAGGCTGGGCCGCACTTCTGGCCAGTGACGAAGAACTTTCTGAACAGTACTTTGCGGAGGCGATCCGTCTAGACAAGAAACTCGGTAGCAAGAGACTTGGGATAGGTGCGTTTTTCCAGCACCGGGGTCGCTGGCAGCTCGCTGCCGATTTTTACGAGAGGACCCTGCGATCTGGCACCGAATCACCGGAACTCTACTTCCGGCTCGGTGTCGCGAAACAGAAATCCTACGACTGGTCCTCGTCGGCGGATGTGTTTAGGGAAGCAATCGCGCTTTGGCCCACCACTGGGAAGTTCCACTGGAGGCTGGGTCTCTCATACGAACGGATGGGAGAACTAAAATGTGCTGCAGAGGCCTACGCCAATGCATTGGTTTACACAGACGGTGATAGTTCTTATTGGAAGTACCGTCTAGGGTATGTGCTTCAGCGGCTGGGCCGGTTTAGTGACGCCAACGTCGCCTACTTCCTATCTCGAGAGAACTCTGCGCCGCCGTCGCCCGACTCTCAACGAAAAGTTGGGATCCTGGATTCCGCGCTTACCGCGGAACTGCGACAGAGGGTGCAGGGGCATGATCCCACGGCGCTGGGGGCTTTGGCGCAGCGTGCGGAGAGCGTGGGATGCTGGGCTGTCGCTGTTGAAGCGTACCGGGAAATCGCCGCCCGCCAGGCCAGCTTTGATGCCGGCGTCTACCATCTGCTCGGCCGAGCCCTCATGGCTATCGGAAATGATCGTGAAGCAGCAGACGCATTCGCCGAGACACGTAGATTTAAGCGCCCACACGGGGTTGACGTGTCCCTGTATTCAAAGAACGCGAACCAACTACGAAGCATGTATTACCTGGAGCACGTGGAGACTCTTCCATTGGCCGAGGATACTATCCTCTACGAAAGTGGACACGGCGCTTCTATGTCCGGCAATCCACTGCAGATCTGTAGGCAACTCGTTGAAGACGATAGGTTTACCGGGTACAAACACATCTGGGTCCTCAATCCTGGAAATAACCCACAGGAGGAGTTCAGCGGGAACGAAGATTTTATATTCGTTCCACGCGACAGCGACCTCTACCTTCGTTATCTTGCCACGGCAAAATATCTAATTAACGACAATACGTTTCCTCCCTATTTTGCACGCCGTGAGGGACAGCGCTACCTGAATACGTGGCACGGCACCCCTATTAAAACACTGGGGCGTGACATCAAGGGTGGAAACATGGACCATAAGAACGCTGCACGCAACTTCCTGCATGCAACGCACATGATCGCACCTAATAAGTTCACAGCCGATTGCCTACTTGAGAAGTACGATGTCGCCGGCATATTCGATGGGCGCATAGCGATCACTGGTTACCCCCGCGTTGATGCGTCACTCTCCGCCAGCGCGGCTAAGCGAGCAGAACTGAAACGTAAACTTGGTGTGCCTGAAGGCAAGCAGGTTGTACTTTATGCCCCGACATGGCGGGGCTCGCTAGCTGAGCGGTCCTTGGATACGAATCGTCTTGCGGCCGACTTGAAACACCTTTCATCGGGAGATTGGCATTTCCTATACCGCGGGCACTCTATGACCAGCAACCAGGAAGATGCGTCTCTGATTGCTGCACACGGCGTTCCAGCAACAGTTGACACCAATGATCTGCTTTCAATAACAGATGTTCTTATTACAGATTATTCAAGTGTATTCTTTGACTTTATTCCACTGCAGCGGCCGATCATCTATTACGCGTACGACCTCGAGTTATATACTGAAGACCGTGGGCTCTATTTTGACTTAGAATCGATGCCAGGGGTTGTGTGTGGGCAGATTGAAGAGGTTGTACAGGAGGTAACTGCTGCAGTTAAAGGTAATTTCAGAATCGATGAGACAGTCTACGCAGAGGCCACTGAACGATTCTGCTCTCTGGAGGACGGTGGGGCTACGAAAAGGGCTGTCCAGTTCTTCTTCTTCGAGGACTCGTCCTTCGAGATGCCAAACAAGCAGGACGATAAGACCAACGTGCTCATGTTCCAAGGATCCTTTATGCCTAACGGAATCACGTCTTCCTATCTGAATCTCGTAGCGCACATCGATCCTGAAAGTACAAACCTATACACAGTGCTGGATCCAGTCGCCCTCGCATCGGAACCATCGCGTATCGAGAAATTCGCAGAACGGCCTGACCATGTCCGAGTCTTGGCTCGCGTGGGAGCACATCTAGTGACTCCTGAGGAGCGCTGGGTAATCGACAAGCTTAACCACCAGCATTCTTTGGCGACCGAGGAAATGTGGGACATAGTCCGGCGCGCCTTTGCCAGGGAGTTCGCCCGCGTATTCGGTACCGCCTCATTCAATACAATAATCTGTTTTGAAGGTTATGCCCGATTTTGGGTGTCTCTTTTTGCGTCAGCCCCCGAAGCTGTTGCCGCAAAGAAGGTCATATATCTCCACAACGATATGCATCGTGAGTGGCAGGAACGTTTTGAGTATCTTGAGTCGAACTTTAGAATGTACCGCCACTTTGACGCGCTAATTTCGGTTACAAAGAGTGTGAGGGACGAGAACCGGGCCAACCTCGGAACCAAGTTTGGCGTGGAGTCAAATCGGTTTACCTACGCGAACAATCTTGTGAATCCTGTCCATACTCTAGAGATGGCGACTCAGCCACTTGATGAGGATATCGCCGACTGGGTTGGCGACTGTGACGCCCTCTTTGTGACCATGGGAAGGCTCTCGCCTGAAAAGGGCCACAAAAAACTGGTTCAAGCATTTGAACAGGTTCTCGAGGACAGGCCTCACGCCAAGCTTCTTATATTGGGCCATGGGCCCCTACATGATCCCCTCCAGGATCTCATCGCAGAATTAGGCCTCGAGGATTCTGTCCTTTTGGCCGGGCGACGAGTAAACCCCTTTCCCGCTCTTAAACGCGCTGATTGTTTTGTCTTTTCTTCAGAGTATGAGGGGCAAGGACTGGCCGTGCTTGAGGCGCTTATCCTCGCTAAACCGGTTATATCAACGGACGTTGTTGGCCCTAGGAGCGTCCTTGAAGAGGGGCATGGCCTGTTAGTTGAGAACAGTATCGAAGGGCTCGTTTCGGGATTTAAAATGTTCTTCTGCGGCGGCATTCCCAAACGGCGGTTCGAAGTGGATGTTTACCAAAAGGAAGCGATGGAAAAGTTTCTCACAATAGCGCTTTGAACGGTAAGCCAGAAAGCATTCTATAGCCCAAAAGATTCCGCTGGCCCGGGCTTGGTCCTGAAGCTCAAGGCCGGGCCAGCGGAACTGATCCTAGAAGATGACGTTGGTTTTTTGCATATGAGGTATCAATAAACAGGTCTGAGGTGCCACCTCGTTGAAGCACCTAGTTGAAGATTCGCATCCGCGAAATCGTCGCTGTTTATTCTTTAGTCTCGATCATGGCCACCGCTTGCCGGGACGCCATGAGGGGGACAATCATCAGATCATCGCGTTGGACCTTTTTTATCCAGCTCTCCGCTTCAGCTTCTGAGCCGAAGCGAACTGCGAACCTCTGCCCTACTGAAACTACCGTAACCTCTTGCGCGTTGTCTGCATTAGGGACTTCGGTTTTATGCCAGTAATCTGATTTTTTAACCGTGCTGGCGTCAGGCTTGTAATATGGTCTGGTGCGGGATAGGTGGGGTCTCTCCCATGCAACATCTCGCCTTACAATGCGTGCTGGGATACCAGCTGCCACGCAGTTGTTGGGCACTCGTCCTGTCACGATCGCCCCGAAACCGATGACGCTTCCATCCCCGATCTGGGCTCCGCCGAGGACAACCGCCCTTTTAGCTACCCACACATGGTTGCCGATATGAATATCTTTTGAGTTATTGACCCGAGTCTCCGTGTCTATATCGAATATCGCATGACCATCGTCGGCCCTTATTTCGTTATCACTCGCTAACATCACATCTTCACCAATAGAAACCGTAGTTCCCTCGACAGCTGATATTACACAAGAGTTTGTCGTCGTTACGTTATTGCCGATTTTGACGGTCGAGTCTTGCCCCACGCGAACAAATCCAGAAAACGTGCCGAAGCTGTTCCCCGCCATTTGGAACGTGCCGTTATCGCAGTCAAATACAACATTTAGCTTCCCAAATTTGACAGCGGAATCTATGCTCAGCGTGTTGTTTGACCCAGTAAATTCGATTCGTACGCCAGGGATCTCCTCCCCGGGGTATAGAACCCTGTTCCCGTTCTCGTCGCTATACGGTGCCAGTGAATTGAGAATGACCATAGGGCAAGTATATAGTAGTAGTGAGTGCGTCAGAGGTGAAGGTGAAGGTTTTCTTTCTTTATGTGAAATGCCGGGGCTGATGATTTGAGCGTGTGCACTGAGCGCGGTACAGGGGAAAGTATCCTCGACAAATGATCCATGATGAGGACGGGGCAGATGGACGTAGAACACGTATATATGGTGATGTTCGGTGGGATGCCATCTCGACCTACGGGACTCGCGATGTCCGTTTTGAGGCGCGCATGGGCATTCCGTGAGGCTGGCATCGGAACGACAATTCTCGTAGACAGTTTCTATCCCGACTATGACCTGCACAATGCCGAACTAGAGGCGTCCGATCGAATCGGTGACCAGGTTTCAGTACGGTATATGTATCACGACCTTGCGGGTATCGAAGCGTACTCCCAGCCTGTGTCATACTCCAGCCCTCTAGGTAGCGAAGGGTGGGAGTATACGCCACTGAAAGGTAAGGACGATGTCCTTCTTGGCCGTCACCAGGGTGTATATGCGCAACGAGTTCTGCTTCGTGATGGCCGTGTTCTATTTATCGACCACTTGCGCGACGGCGTTTTCGAAAAACGCGTTTGGCATGACATAGCAGGCCGTGCGTGCAAGTCAGAGAGTATGGGGTCGTCCGGGAAACCGCGCGTTGTCCAGTATCTGGATCGAATGGGCCGGTGCTATCTTGAGGAGTCACGGGATGAGACTTCCCAGCGAGTCATAGGATGCGAGGTCTATCCGCGATCCGAGAATAGCTGCAAATTCGCGAATATGGTTGAGGTCTTTCTGTATTGGATGCAGAGTTCGGTTCTGGAGGGGCAACACAAACCCGTGATCATCTCAGAATACGGAGTGCGTAGACTCGCACTCGAGCAATTGGCGGCCGAATTTGATGCCCAGGTCATCTACACGCTTCATAGCAACCATCTGGCAGCGCCACACCGTTACGGCAGTCCCGTTCGGCTCGAAATGAAGGATTTGCTGACACGTCGAAGTGCCGATAATCCACTTGTTGTGCTGACGGACGAGCAACGTCTGGATCTGTGGAAGCTCTATGGATGGGATGAGTCTATCCATGTGATCCCCCACTACATACACGGTGTGGAGCTCGAGCGACCTCGTGATCCAAGGAAGGTTGTGATGGTGGGCCGATTCCACAAGATTAAGGGCCAAGCGGCGGCTATTCGTGCTTTCAGGCGCGTTGTAGACGCTGTCCCCGACGCAAAGCTCGTCTTTTATGGGAGGGGGAGTGAGGAAGCTGCTATGCTCCGGTCCATTGAGGAACTGGGCATCACTGAAAGCGTGAGTATTGCGGGATTTACCTCGAACGCGGACGAGGTGTTTGCTGGTTCCGCCGTGTCCATTGTTGGCTCAGATTATGAAGGATTCTGCCTTTCATTGGCTGAGAGTATGGCTCAAGGTTGCATCCCGGTTTCTTACGATATCAAGTACGGGCCAGGGCAACTTATTGATAATGGCACCAATGGGTTCCTCGTTGACTATGGGAACGAAAACGAACTCGCCGACGCAATAATCCTGTGCCTCACAGATCCGGTCAGACAAAAGGCGATGTCCATAGACGCGGTTCGGATTAGAGAGACATTATCGAAGGAAAGATTTATTGAAGAATGGCGTGCGGTGTTCGAGACGTTGAGCGATCCGACCCGAAGCTCGCGTCGAATCACTTCGAGCGTTTAAGGGGGTGTGCTGCAAGCCGCTGGCCAAAGGTCTAGCGTGCACCGGGGGGGCCGTCAGCATTTGGTGGAGCAGTACACGAGAAGTGCGGTCCGACAAATGCGGGCGGTTACGGATGGATAGAGATCTTTGCCAAGGCATCAACGCTCTGACGAGCAGCAGTCCCATCCCCGTAGGGATTCATCGCTTCCGACATGGTTCCGTAAAGCTCTTTATCATGCAGCAACGCCAATACCTCCGACACCAAACGCTCTTCATCGGTACCGATCAGCTTGGCAACGCCGGCGTCAACGGCTTCGGGCCGCTCAGTGTTTTCGCGCATAACCAGCACAGGAACACCCAGGCTGGGAGCTTCTTCCTGCACGCCGCCGGAATCAGTGAGCACAATATGGGACATGGCCAGGAGACGGCAGAATTCGCCGTAGTCGAGGGGCTCAAGGAGCATAACGTTCGGCTTGTCCTGAATGGCAGGAACAACGGCAGCCCGGACAGCCGGGTTCATGTGCAGCGGAAGAACTATCTGCAGGTCCGGTTCGGCGTCGGCAATCCGGGCCAGGGCGCGGCCCATGCCACGCATCGCCTCACCCAGGTTTTCACGGCGGTGGGTGGTAACCAGCAGGATGCGGGAGTCGCTCTGCGCGAGTTCCTCAAGCCGCGGATCCGTAAACGGCACCTGCTTCTCCACGGTCATAAAGAGCGCATCAATAACCGTATTCCCCGTAATAACGATGTCTTCACCCGGGACATTCTCCCGCAGCAGGTTCTCCCGGCTGGCCGCGGTAGGGGCCAAATGGAGGCTTGCCAGCTGGGACGTGATCTTTCGGTTGCCTTCTTCCGGGAACGGCGAGAACGGATCACCGCTGCGCAGGCCCGCCTCCACATGCACTACAGGAATGCGGTGGTAGAAAGCAGCCATTGCTGCTGCCGTTGAAGTGGTTGTGTCGCCCTGGACAAGGACGGCGTCCGGCCGGTTCACGCTGAAAAGCTTGTCCAGGCCATCGATGGTGCGGGAAAGAATGCCGTTCAGGGACTGGCCGGGTTCGAAGATGTTCAGGTCATGGTCCGGAATGATGTCAAAGAGGCGGTTGACCTGGTCAAGCATGGACCGGTGCTGGCCCGTGACCGCGACAAAACAGTCCATGGCGTCAGTTCGCCTGAGCTCCGCGACGATCGGGGCCATCTTGATGGCCTCCGGCCGGGTCCCGTAAATGGGCATAATAAGCGGCACGATTTTTGTCCCCCATGAACGTTAGATAGTGCGTAGTCCGCCCATACTAGCGTCAAAACGCCATTTTGCCCTTGAATTTTTTGTCTGCCCGTGGTCACCCAAAAAGGACGAGCAGCACAATCAGTGCCGGAACGCTGAGAAAGACCATGCCGGTCAGGACGCCCGCCACGAGCCGCTTCCGACGGTACGAGGCGTCATAGTCCGGCCGCAGAGCGTCAGGGGGACGGACCGGTCCCGGCTCCGGGATGTCCTCCGGCCTGCCGGCACCGTCCTCGGGTGCAACGGCGGAGTCGGGCACACGCATATGGCGTGCAGCGGGTATATCCGCATATTTCGGCTCTCGCATGGTTACTACCTTGGCATATTCCGGCTCCGCTTATCGGCTGCTGTCAGGGCCCTGCGGTAGGCTTCCTACTGACCATGCCGGTTCGAAGGACAACGATGTTCAACGAAGATAATCCGGAGGAGAAGCATGAGCAGCAGCACGGAACGGGATTACCTTGCAGACTAAGATCACCGCAAACGCGCAGGCGCTGAAGCGATGGTTGAGCAAAGCCGAGGTGTCCCTGGGAAACCACAGCGACCGGCTGAACGCCATCAACATATTCCCCGTGGCCGACGGCGACACCGGCACAAACCTCTACCTCACCATGCGGGCGGCTTCGGCAGCTGCCGCAGACCTGGAAACGCAGGACATTGGCGAACTGCTCTCCGCAGCAGGCCGTGCGGCCATGGAACAGGCCAAGGGAAACTCCGGCACGCTCCTGTCCGTCTTCCTGACCGCGCTGGCTGAACCGCTGCAGGGAAACACCCGGCTCTCCGCGCCGCTGCTTGCCCGTTCCCTCGAGCGTGCACAGCTGCGTTCCTGGTCCGTGCTGAGCGACCCGGTGCCGGGAACAATGCTCTCCGTGCTGGAAGAAGCAGCGCGCGGAGCCTCCCAGGTGGACGCCGCCCAGACCGGCGATGACAGCAATGCAGGTCTGGCCGAAACCCTGCGCGCCATGATGACCAGTGCCCTCGCAGCCGTCGTGCGCACCGAAGAGCAGCTGGAAACCCTGACCGACGCCGGCGGCGGGGACGCCGGAGGTGTGGGATTCCTGCTGGTGCTCGATGCGCTGCGCGCCGCGGCCCTGGGTGAGGAGCTGCAGGGTGAGCTACTCGACGGGCTGCATGGCTACGACGTGCAGGATCCGCATATCCACGGCACCCAGCCGCAGCTTGAAGGTGTGGAAGTCATGTGCACCATCACGCTCAGCCCCCTGGACGCCGCCACACTGCGGCTGCAGCTGGACGAGCTGGGCGAGTCCGTGATCATGAGCGCCGTCAGCCCGGTGGGGGAGGGCTACCGCTGGCGGGTCCATGTCCACACTCCCGACGCCGGGGCCGCGATGGACGCCCTGCACGCCGTGGGCGAGCCGACCAACGTCACCATCACCGAACTCTCCGCCAACGGACACCAGACCACGGAAATCCCGCAGGTCCCGCTGCCCGGCCAGCCCGCCGGTTTCGCGCGCGAAGCCTAGAGGCCCATGCAGGACAGGATTCCCGGCGAGCTCGACTATCCACTCAACCGCCGGATCGGAAAGAAATCTGCGGACAAGATAGAGAAGCAGCTCGGCATCACCACGGTGGGCCAGCTGCTGCTCCACGTGCCGCGGCGCTATATGGAACGCGGGGAACTCACCCGGATTTCCGAGATCCCGTTCGACGAGGAAGTCACCCTCATAGCGAGGGTGCAGAGCAACAACTCGCGCCGTATGCAGACCCGTAAGGGAATGATCGTGGAAATCACGGTCACTGATGACGACGACGCCGGCGCCCTGGGGCTGCTCCACCTCACCTTCTTCAACGGCTACGGCGCGCTCAAGGACCTGCAGCCGGGCACCCGTGCAATGTTCTCCGGCAAGGTGGGCATCTACAAGCACCAGCTGACTCTCACCAACCCGAACTACGTGCTGCTCAGCGACGAAGCGGATGACGAAGAGGAGGCCAAACGGCCCATCCCCGTCTACCCGGCCACAGCGAAGCTGACCAGCTGGGAAATCAAGACCACCATCGACCTGCTGCTCGACTCGCTCCAAACCGAACGCCTCCGCGACCCGATCCCGCCGGCCATCCGTTCCCGGGAGCGCCTGATGGGCATGGCCGATGCCTTCAACGCTATCCACCGCCCGGCGGTCATCGAGGACGCCTACAAGGCCCGGCACCGCTTCCGCTACGAGGAAGCCCTGGTGCTGCAGACCGCGCTGGCCCGTCGCCATGCCTTCACCGCGGAACAGGATGCCACCGCCCGCCCGCCGCGACCCGGCGGGCTGCTGGACGCCTTCGATTCGGCGCTGCCGTTCACGCTCACAGCGGGCCAGGCTTCCATTGGTGAGGAACTTGCGGCTGACCTGGCCAAAGCGCATCCCATGAACCGGCTGCTGCAGGGCGAGGTTGGGTCCGGCAAGACCCTGGTGGCACTGAGGGCCATGCTGCAGGTGGTCGACGCCGGCGGCCAGGCAGCACTGCTGGCACCCACCGAAGTCCTGGCGGCCCAGCACTACGCCTCAATCACCCGGACACTTGGCCCGCTGGGCCAGGCCGGAATGCTCGGCGGCAGCGAAACCGCCACCCGGGTCACCCTGCTCACCGGCTCAATGTCCGCCGCGCAGCGTAAGGCAGCACTACTCGAAGCGGCCTCCGGTGCCGCGGGAATCGTCATCGGCACCCACGCCCTGCTCTCCGAACACGTGCAGTTCGCGGACCTGGGGCTGGTCGTGGTCGATGAACAGCACCGGTTCGGCGTGGAGCAGCGGGACATCCTGCGCACCAAGGGCCGCGACTCCACTCCGCACCTGCTGGTCATGACCGCCACCCCGATTCCCCGCACTGTGGCCATGACCGTCTTCGGTGACCTGGATGTTTCCACCCTCACGGAGCTGCCTGCCGGACGGGCGCCGATCTCCACCTACCTGGCGCCGCTGGCAAACAAACCGGCCTGGGGCCCGCGGATCTGGGCGCGCGCCCGGGAAGAGATCGACGCCGGACGGCAGGTTTACGTGGTCTGCCCCAAGATCGGGGAGAAGGAAGAGGAACCCGGAACAGAGCTGGCACTGCTGGAGGAACTGCCGCAGCAGCCCGCCGCGCCGCGGAAACAGCGTCCGCTGGCTTCCGTCCTGGAAGTCCTCGAACGGCTCCAGGAACTGCCGGTGCTCTCTGGCACCCGGCTGGGCATGCTTCACGGCCGGATGGACCCGGCGGAGAAATCAGCCACGATGGACGCCTTCAACCGCGGCGAAATAGACCTGCTGGTTTCCACCACCGTGATTGAGGTGGGCGTGGACGTGCACAACGCCACCATGATGGTGATCCTGGACGCCGAGCGCTTCGGGATATCCCAGCTGCACCAGCTGCGCGGCCGGGTGGGCCGCGGCGGCCTGCCCGGAACCTGCCTGCTGGTGACCAACCTTGAGGACGGTCATCCCAGCCGGGAACGCCTGGACGCCGTGGCAGCCACCACCGACGGCTTCGAGCTCTCCCGCCGGGACCTGGAACTGCGCCGCGAAGGTGACATTCTGGGCGCCTCACAGTCCGGCGGCCGGTCAACGCTGAAGCTGCTGCGTGCCATCCAGGACGAAAAGGTCATCGAACGCGCACGGGCAGATGCCCAGGCACTGATCCAGGAAGACCCGGACCTGCTGGAGCATCCGGCCCTGAACGAGGCGATCGAGGCGTACCTGAACCCGGAGAAGGAAGCCTTCCTGGACCGCGGCTGACTGCCTGCGGAAGGCACCCGGATGCCGGACGGCACCCGGCCGCTGGATAGAGTGGAAACATGAGCCGCATCATTGCCGGAGTCGCCGGCGGATCCACCCTGTCCAGTGTTCCCGGATCGGGCACCCGGCCCACCACCGACCGGGTGAAAGAGGCGCTCTTCTCCCGGCTGGAGTCCTACGGGATCCTGGACGGAGCGTACGTACTGGACCTCTTTGCCGGATCCGGTTCCCTGGGTGTGGAAAGCGCCAGCCGCGGCGCCGCACGCGTAGACCTGGTTGAACTGGCCGAGAAGGCAGCACAGGTCTGCCGCAGCAATGCCTCGCTGGTCAACAAGGTTCTCGGTTCGGAGCGGGTGCGCGTACACCGGACCAAGGCGGAGTCCTATCTGCTCCGCGTACCGCCGGGGCTGGTCTGGGACCTGGTTTTCCTCGACCCGCCCTACCCGCTGGAGGAGGACGGCCTGGCGGCCGTGCTTCAGGCGCTTAGCCCGCGGCTGGCGGACGGCGCCGTCGTTGTGGTTGAACGTTCGACCCGTTCACCCGAACCTGCCTGGCCGAGCGGCATGGAACGCTTCAGTGAAAAGTCCTACGGCGAGACAACCCTCTGGTTCGCCGAACCGGCGCAGAAAGAGGACCAGTAGCTTTCCTCAGCGTCCAGTCGCAAACGCGTCCAGGTCAGCTCCGGTCAGCACGGCGGCCGGATGGGGCCCGGCCTGCAGCAGGAACTGTGTCCACTCCGCCGGCCAGCGGTAAGGCACCGCTGCCAGGACAATGTTCCCGGGATGCCTGCCGGTAAACATCGAAACGTCACCCAGTGCAGCCACTTCGCCGCCGGCCGCAGCGAAAACCTGCTGCAGTGCCTTCGTCTGCCGGCGCGCGAACGCCAGCGGGGGATCGTCGCCCACGTTCACCAGCAGCACTCCCCGTTTGGAGAGCAGACCCAGCAGTTCCGCGTAGTAGCCAGGGTCCGCCAGATGCTCAGGAGCATCCGCACCCGCGAAGACATCCAGCACCACGGCATCGAACGAGCCGGCTTCGAACCGCTCAAGTTCCGCGCGCGCGTCGCCGGTCACCGTCTCGAGCACGGTTCCCTCCGGCAGCGGCAGGTAGGACAGGACGTAGTCCAGCAGTTCACGTTCAAGTTCGACGGCGGTCTGCTCCGACCCCGGGCGCGTCGCCTGCACGTACCGGGCCAGGGTGAGGGCGCCGGCTCCGAGGTGCAGGACCCGCAGCGGAGCACCCGGCGGGCCGGCGAGGTCCAGGACGTTGCCGATCCGCCGCAGGTACTCGTAGAAGATCTCTTCAGGGCGGGCCAGGTTCACGTGCGACTGCTGGGCGCCGCCGATGGACAGGATCCACGCGCCGTCATTGAAGGCATCCTCATCCAGTTCGGCATGGGCGCCGATGCCGCGCAGCATCCGTGAGGGCGGTCGGTTCGCCACGTTTAGAGCACCTCTTGGAGCCGCGAGACGCGCTCCGCTGCTTCCTGCAGCACATCGAAGCGCTTGCAGAAGGCAAAACGCAGCAGCGTCCGCGTGCGCTCGGCTCCCTCGGGGTGGCAGAACATGGCCACCGGGATCGCTGCGACGCCCACCAGTTCCGGCAGCCGCCGCGCCAGGTCCGTGGCGTCGTGGATGCCCAGGGGAGCGACGTCGGCATTGACGAAGTAGGTTCCTTGCGGCTGGTATACCTCCAGCCCCGCCTTTTGGAGCCCGGCAGAGAGCACATTCCGCTTGGCCCGGAGGGTTCCGGCGATGTCGGTGAAGAACGAATCCTCCATTCGCAGTCCATCAGCGATGGCGGCCTGGAACGGGGATCCTGAGCTGTAGGTCAGGAAGCTCTTGACCGCCCGGACTGCGGCAACCAGGTCCGCGGGTCCGCTGAGCCAGCCGATCTTCCAGCCGGTCAGGGAGAACGTTTTACCCGCGGAGGAAATCGTCAGGGTGCGGTCTCCGGCGCCGGGCAGCGTGGCGACGGGAATGTGCCGGGGACCGAAGGTGAGGTGTTCGTAGACTTCGTCGGTGACAATCACGGCGTCGTGCTTCACCGCGAGGTCCACGATGCGCTGCAGCACCGTTTCCGGGAAGACTGCACCGGTGGGGTTGTGCGGATTGTTGACCAGCACCACCCGGGTGCGGTCGGTGAACGCTGCTTCCAGGGCGTCCAGGTCCGGCTGGAAGTCCGGGGCCAGCAGGGGAGCGGTGGTGTGGGTGGCGCCGCTGAGTCCGATCATGGCCCCGTAGGAGTCGTAGAACGGCTCGAAGGTGAGCACCTCGTCACCCGGTCCGGTCAGCGCCAGGAGGGCAGCTGCGATGCCTTCGGTGGCACCTGTGGTCACCATGATTTCCGTGCCCGGGTCCAGCTTCAGCCCGTAGAAGCGTTCCTGGTGTTCAGCGACGGCCTCGCGGAGCACCGGCAGCCCCATCCCGGGGGCGTACTGGTTGGCACCGGCGAGGATCGCCCGCCGGGCGGCATTGCGGATCTCAGCCGGCCCGTCCTCATCCGGGAAGCCCTGGCCCAGGTTGATCGCGTTGTGGGTGCCGGCCAGCGCGGTGATTTCCTCGAAGATCGTGATGCCCAGGTTGCCGTCGGCGCCAAGCAGGTTCGCGCCCGCTGCCGTCCGCTGCCAGGGTGCGGGCCGTCCGTCCCGGGAGTTCCGTAGCGGGCGGGTGCGCGGTGTTGAAGTCATGCCTTCCAGTATTACCCGACGGAGGCAGGAAACTGCCCGTCGGTATAGTTGCAGGCGTTTGGCGGCACGCTCCGGCCGGCTCTGAGCCCGGACCGGACACAGTGAAACGGGTGCGTGAAAGGCAGGGATAGATGGAGTTCTCCGGGCTGCTGGAAGTGGTGGCGGACCGCGCCGCCGGGGAAAACGCTGCGCCCTGGCAGAGGATCCGCGCCGGTGCGAACAACCTGCTGGAACTTCACTTCCAAAGCGGTGGACACAGCTTCACCCTTGAGATCCGGCCAGCCGGAGCCAACGCAGAGCTCTCCGTTACGGCGGACACGGAAGACTCGCGCCGGGTGCTCCGGAACGCTCTGGTAGGCAGGTTTCCGCTTTTACAGGACTCCGGAGAGCGCCATCTGCTGGGCGTTGTCCCACTGCATCCCGCGGACCTGCTTGCCGAAGCGGGGGCCAGGATCCGCGACATCACCCAAACAGCGGACGCCGTGCTGGACGCAGCCCGGCCCGGCGGGGAAGTCCCGCCCGGATTCCTCAACCTGCTCTGGTGGGATGAACGCCCCAACTTCGGTGACGCCGTCGGGCCGTGGCTCGCCGGGCGCCTCAGCGGACTGACGCCGGTGAACGGCAGGAGCCTGCGGCTGGGCACTCCGGCACTGGCAACAGCCGGATCAATTGCCGGCTGGCTGGAGCAGGACGGATCACAAATCTGGGGATCCGGGCTGATGGGTCCCTTGGAAGGGGAAAGCCTGGCACGGATGCGGTGCCTGAAGAACGTACGTGTGCACGCCGTCCGCGGCCGCAACACCCGGACTGAGCTGCAGCGCATGACCGGCTGGCACGTTCCCGAAGTCTATGGCGATCCAGCACTGCTGCTGCCCCGGTTCCTCGAGACGGACGGCGCCGCCCCCGGCGGGGGAATCGCCGTCGTCCCGCACCTTGACCACCGTGGAAGCCTGAAGAGCGCTGCGGTTCCCGGAATCACGCTCGTGGATGTCCGGGAAGGCGTCGAGACGGTGGTGCGGCAGATCGCCGCGGCACAGGTGTGCGTTTCCAGTTCCCTGCACGGCATCATCGTGGCGCAGGCGTACGGCGTGCCGTGGGTGTGGCTGCGCGTCAGTGACCGGATCATTAGCGGGGACCGGTACAAGTTCGAGGACTTCTTCACCACGCTTGATGCCGGTGCAGTCAGCGCCTGTGACGTACCTGCGGCAGCGCTCGGTCCGGCGCTGATCGGGGACCTGGCGGCCCGGGCCGCTCTTCCGGAGCTGCGAATCGACCTGGCTGCGCTGCTGGAGAGTTTCCCGCGCCGCCGTGCCTGACCCTGTCCGCGGCCGGCAACCGGTAGATTCGTTCTATGCGACGCGCTGTATGCCCCGGATCATATGACCCCATCCACAACGGCCACCTCGAAGTGATTGCCCGCGCCACGAAACTCTTTGACGAGGTGATCGTGGCCGTCTCCACCAACTACGCCAAGAAGTACCGGTTCTCCGAAGAGGAGCGGCTGGAAATCGCCTCGGAAACCCTGGGTTCCCTGGCCGGCGTGTCGGTGGTGCCCATGGGGCACGGGCTGCTGGCCAATTTCTGCCGCGACCATGGCGCCAGCACCATTGTTAAGGGACTCCGTTCCGTGCAGGACTACCAGTATGAACTGCCCATGGCCGTGATGAACCGCCAGCTCGCCGGCGTTGAAACCGTCTTTCTTGCGGCGGAGAACTCCTACACGCACCTGTCCTCGAGCCTGATCAAGGAAGTGGCGTCCCTGGGTGGGGACATCACTGACTTCGTGCCGCGCGCTGTCCTGAAGCGGCTGGGCTAGCCCACCCGGGAAGCGCACGCCGGACGGAGGAAGGCAGCGAGCACCCCGCCGGTCTCTTCCACGAACCGGCCCAGCCACTGGCGCGGCGAGAGGTCGGGCTCCGCGGCCACCATCTGCACGTGCGCGTTGCTGCACTGCTCTATGTTCGCTTCGGCCCGGACCAGATGGTACCTGGACGTAACAACAATGATGTTGTCCCAGCCGTTGTCAGCCGCCAGCCGGGCGATGGACCGGGCTTCGGCGCGGGTGGTCAGCGGCGAGGGGGTGAAGCACCGGATGGACGGGTCCTGGGTGTACTTGCAGACGATGTCCATGCTGGTGTTCCCCGGGGTGTCCGTTGTGGAGAGGACAAGCACCGGGGCGCTGCCTGAGCGCATCAGCTCCCTGCCCACCGGCAGCCGCTCTGACGCTGCGCCGGCAAGGACCACGACGGCGTCGGCCCGGCCCGGTTCCCGGGCTGTCTGCGGGTAGTAGAAAAGGTTTACTGCCACGAGAAGCCAGACCAGCAGCATTGAAACTGCGGCAGCCACGGTGACCATAAGGATCCGAAGCAGCCTGGCACGGGAACGGGAGGGCAGCACACCGTAAGCCTAGGCGACTGAGGGGCCTGCGCCGGCACCGGCTCACGCAGCGGTGCGCAGGCAGTAGACTTGACCAGGAGACGGAAACCGGGAGTGCTTCCGGCTTGCCCGAACCCCGGTTTGAGAGATTCCGGCTCCTCAGGCTAAGATGATATGTCGGTCTATGTTCTACAGGAGTTCTCATTAGCGTTTCATCGCGGTCACAACCGAGTTCCCCCTTGGCAATTAATGTCAAGGATCTCGGGCGCAGCCCGGGAACCATGCGGACAATGCATGAGCATGTGCCGGCACCGAAAGACTTCGGTGTTGCGCTTATTGGCGTGCCGTTCGGATCGGACATTGAGCTCGATCTGAGGTTCGAAGCTGTACACGAGGGGATCCTGGTCTCGGGTTCCGCGCTTGTCCCCGTCAAGGGGGAGTGCGGGCGGTGCCTGGTTCCCATCGAGTACAACGAGGACGTCGATGTGCAGGAACTCTTCTACTACGAGGACACTGAGTCCTTCGAAGAAGAAGAGGAAGAAGAGCAACGCCGGATCGAGCGAGATGTAATCGATCTTGAACCGGTTTTGCGGGACGCAGTGGTAACTTCCCTGCCGTTCCAGCCGGTGTGCCGGGAGGACTGCGAAGGCCTTTGCTCCGAATGCGGGGCGCGCCTTGAGGAGGATCCGGGTCACCACCATGAAGTCGTGGATCCTCGCTGGGCAGCCCTTGCCGGGTTGGCTGGCACCGCCGCTGAAGATGCGGCAACAAGTACAGAGTCAGACGAGAGAGAAGAGAGTTAGTCGTGGCTGTTCCCAAGCGGAAAATGTCCCGCTCGAATACGCGTGCACGCCGGTCCCAGTGGAAGGCAACTGCGCCCAACCTGGTAAAGACCGTTGAGAACGGCCGCGTTACCTACAGCCTGCCCCACCAGGCCAAGGTCGTAACCGACTCCGCAGGTACCGCGCTGTTCCTTGAATACAAGGGCCGCAAGGTAGCGGACGTCTAAGACCAGTGAACGTCCCCTTTGCCGTCTGCCCCACGGGCAGCCGCTGGAGGGGGCTCACTGCTTTTCGGGGCACAATCAGCAAGTGAAAAATACTGAAGAGCTTCTGAAGCGTCTCGGCGTCGACATCGATGCCGAGACGCTTCGTCTTGCGCTCACCCACCGTTCTTACGCATACGAGCACGGCGGCATTCCCACCAACGAACGCCTTGAATTCCTCGGCGATTCAATTCTGGGCTTCTCTGTCACGGATGCGCTTTACCGGGACAACCCCGACCTTTCCGAGGGCGAACTGGCCAAGCGGCGTTCCGCCGTCGTCAGCACCAAGGCACTGGCCTCTGTTGCCCGCCAGCTGCGGCTCGGTGACTTCATTCTGCTGGGCCAGGGCGAAAAGCTGACCAACGGCAAGGACAAGTCCTCTATCCTGGCGGATACCACCGAGGCGATCATTGGGGCGGTGTATCTGTGCCACGGCATTGAAACCGCACGCTCCATGGTGATGCGCCTGATTGGACCGCTGCTTCACGATGCCGACACCCTGGGCGCCGGCACCGACTGGAAGACCAGCATCCAGGAAATCGCTGCCGCACGGAAAATGGGCGACATCGAATACCGGGTGACAGGCTCCGGCCCGGATCACTCCCGCAGTTTTGTGGCCGTGCTGCACATCGGCGGACGTGCCTTCGGCACGGGAAACGGGCGGTCCAAGAAGGACGCCGAGCAGGAAGCCGCTGCAGACACCTGGCGCCTGCTCCGTGAGCAGGAAGGGCTCCCAAGCCCGGCAGCCCCCGCCGGCGCGTAGGCGGCGCCATGCCCGAGCTTCCCGAAGTCGAGGTAGTACGGCGCGGTCTGGCCCGCTGGGTGCGCGGCCGCACCATCACCGGCGTCGAAATCCTCGACGTGCGCTCCATCCGCCGGCACGCCCCTGGTCCCGAGGACCTGCGCGGCAATCTGGAGGGTGCCCGCGTCCTGGACGTGGCGCGGCGGGGCAAGTTCCTCTGGATGCCGCTGGTGGAAGCCTCAGCGCCCGACGCCGCACCCCCGTTCGCTCTGATGGCCCACCTGGGCATGAGCGGACAGCTGCTGATGGAAACGCCTGACCTGCCGGATGAAAAGCACCTGAAGGTTAGGTTCACGCTCAGCCCGGCCACTGACCCCGACGGCACTCCCATGCCGGAGGAGCTGCGTTTTGTGGACCAGCGGATCTTCGGCGGAGTGTTTCTGGCAGACCTGCAGCCCACCGCTGACGGGGAGCCCGGAGGCCTGTCCGAAACCGGACTGCCCCTGGTACCGGCAGAAGCAGCGCACATTGCCCGCGATCCGCTGGACCCGGCGTTCTCCTTTGACGATTTCTACCGCCGGCTGCGGGCCCGCCGCACCGGCATCAAGCGGGCGCTGCTGGACCAGGGGCTGATCTCCGGCGTCGGTAACATCTACGCCGATGAAGCGCTGTGGGCAGCGAAGCTGCACTTTGCCCGGCCCACCGACACCATGCGTCGTGCCGATGCGCTGCGGCTGGTGGAGGCTGCCCGGGATGTAATGCTCCGCGCGCTCGAAGCCGGTGGAACCAGCTTCGACTCCCTCTACGTCAACGTCAACGGAGCCTCCGGCTACTTTGCCCGGTCACTGAACGCGTACGGGCGTGAAGGCCAGCCGTGCCCGCGGTGCGAGGCAGCGGGCCTTCCCAGCATGATCCGGCGCGATTCGTTTATGAACCGGTCGTCCTACTCCTGCCCGGTCTGCCAGCGGCGCCCGCGCAACGGCCGCTGGTAGTCAGCGCTCCCGCAGTTCGGCGGCCAGGGCGTCGTTGTAAACCGGCCAGGTCTCGGCCGCCCAGGGGCCAAAGTCGCGGTCCGTCAGGGCGATGGCTGCAGTCTTCAGCTCCGGATCCACCCACAGGAACGTCCCTGACTGTCCGAAGTGCCCAAAGGTGCGCGGAGAGTTGGAGGAACCGGTCCAGTGCGGGGTTTTCCCGTTGCGGATCTCAAACCCCAGCCCCCAGTCATTCTCTTTCTGCCGGCCAAAACCGGGGAGGACTCCGGCCAGGCCTGGGAAGACCACAGACGTGGCAGCTGAGAGGGACTCCGCCGAGATCAGCCGCGGCGCCTGCAGCTCGGCAGCGAACCGGGACAGGTCAGCGGCAGTGGAGACTGCCCCGGCCGCCGGGGAACCGTCCAGGGACGTGTCCTTCATGCCCAGCGGTGCCAGGACTGCCTCGGAAAGATAGTTCGCGAACGCGATGCCCGTTGCCTGCTCCAGGTGTTCACCCAGGACCTCGAAGCCCGCGTTGGAGTACAGCCGGCGGCTTCCGGGCTCGTAGCGGACCGTGCGGTCGCCGAAGTCGTAGCCGCCGCTGTGGGCGAGCAGGTGCCGGATGGTCGAACCCTCCGGTCCTGCCGGGTCATCCAGTGCAACGGCTTCCTCTTCGAGGGCCACCTGGAAGGCGTAGGCGGTCAGCAGCTTGGTCACCGACGCCAGTGGATAACGCTTCTGCTGGTCCCCGGCGGTACCGAGCACCGTGCCGTCGGCAGCGACGACGGCGGCGGAAACGTTCTCTGCGGGCCAGGACTGGGTCTGTTCGAGAGTCTTCATCCCTGCCATCCTATGCGGCATAGTGCTTGGCCAGCCGGGCCATGCCCTCCTCGACCGAGACCTCCGGCGTCCAGTCCAGGACCTGCCGGGTGTGCCGCTGGTCGAACCAGTGCGAGGTGGACAGCTGCTCGGCGAGGAACCGGGTCATGGGGGGCTCGTCCTCCACCAGACCGCGGGACCCGGCGGCCAGCCAGGCTTTTTCAATGACGCTGCCGGCGCCCCGCGCCAGCCAGCCGGGCACGCTAAGGGACGGGGAGGGGATGCCGGCGGCGGCGCAGATGCCGCTGATCATTTCCCGGACCATGCGCGGCTGGCCGTTGGTGACCACCAGCGCCTGTCCGTGGGCATGTTCCATCCGTTCAAGCGCGCGGGCGATGGCCGCGGCTGCGTTGTCCAGATACGTGGTGTCGATCAGGGCGGCACCGCCGTCGAGCAGCGGCAGCCGGCCGGACCGGGCGCGGTCCATCACCCGTTCCACCAGCTGGGTGTCCCCGGGACCCCAGACGATGTGCGGGCGGATGGCCGCGACCCGGAAGCCGGGGGAGTCCTCCGCCAGCGCCAGGAGCTCCGCTGCTGCCTTGGACCGGGCGTAGTGCCCGCGTGCCCGCTCCGGGTCCGCGGTCCCGGCCCCGGCACCGGCGATAGGTTCACCGAAATGGGCGACCGAGGGCGAGGAGACAAAAACGACGTCGCGCACGCCGGCCGCCCGCCCGGCAGCCAGGACGTTGCGGGTGCCGTCAATGTTGGTTGCCTGGAATTCGGACCACGCTCCGGTGAAGGACACCTTGGCGGCGAGGTGCACAACGGCGTCCATTCCCGCCATGGCGGCGTCGACTGCCGCGCGGTCCGTGATGGAACCCGAGAAGGACTCCAGGCCGGGAACCGCAGCAGGGCGCCGCTGCAGCGTGCGCACAGAGTGGCCCTGCGCGGCGAGGACGCCGGCAACGGCACCGCCCAGCAGTCCGCTGGCTCCGGTAACAAGTATCCGGCGGCTCATCGGCGTGCCCCCGGTGCGGAGATCCGGCCGCCCGCAAGTACCCGGCCGGCCCAGGCGCCCAGAGCGGAGCGGTCGATCTTGGAGTTGTGGCGGATGTCCGTGGGCATCTGCGGCAGCACCAGCACAGCGGCCACATCCAGGCCGCAGCGTTCCGCGACGGCGTCGCGGACGGCGGCAGCCAGGGATTCCTCGGCCGGCCCGGGGCGGCGGACCCCGTCGATGGTCTCCACCACGGCCACCGGCACCTGTGTCCCGGCCGGGCCGACGCCGACCAGGGCAGCCAGCCGCACTGCGGGAACCGACTCTGCGGCCTGCTCAGCCGCGACCGGGGTAACCGGCCCGGAAGCAGTGGTGAGCACATGCCCCAGCCTGCCCTCCACCCAGAGCCTGCCGTCGGCGTCGAAATGGCCCACATCCCCGGTCCGGTGCCAGCCCGGCAGCGAACTGCTGTGCGACTCGGTGATCCAGAGCCGGTCATACCGGTCCTTCACATGGGGTGCGCTGACGAGGATTTCACCGGTGATCCCGGCGGCGCCGGAAACCTCGGCGCCGGCCGTGCCGTCGGCGGACAGCGGTGCCAGTGCCACGCGCGCGCCGGCCACAGCCGTGCCTACACAGACCCCGTTGCCGGTGCCGGCCTTGCGGATCTGCTCCAGCGAAATGTCCGTGACCGGCAGCGCCTCGGTCATCCCGTACGGGGTGTGCAGGGCTGCGGCGGGAACCAGGTCCTGGACCCGGGTCAGCAGCGCTTCCGGGATGGGAGCGCCGGCGGAGAGCAGCAGTTCCACGTGTGCCAGGGCAGCCCGCTGGGCCTCGTCGAGGTCCCCTGCAGTGGCCAGGACGTTGGTCAGGGCAGCGGGGGAGGCAAACACCGTGGTGGCCTGGACGGCGGCCGCGGCGTCGGCAAGCGCTGCAGCGGTCAGCGTGCGCGGAGCGGTGACGTCCATGTCCGGAGTGACGCTGGTGGCACCCAGAGCCGGGCCAAGCAGCGCAAACGGTGCAAAACCGGCCACCAGCGAGGATCCGGCCTTCAGGTTGTATGTCTCGCGGAGAGTGTCCCGCATGGCGGTGAGGCCGCGGTGGGTGTAGACGGCTCCCTTGGCCGGGCCGGTGGAACCGGAGGTGAAAAGCACGGCAGCGTCGGCGTCGGGATCAACCTGCCAGTCGGGAACGGGCTGTCCGGCGCCCGCGGCGGTCAGCTCCGCCACGGTATGCGCTGCCCCGAGCAGGCGGCGCCTGGCAGGGGAAGCTTCGCCGGCGAGTACCCGGGTCCCGGGCCAGCCGAAGAGCCGTGCGCCGGTGAGGCCGCGCTCAATGCCGACAATGAAATCCGGTCCCGCGCCCTTGATGGCACGGCTCAGGCCCTTGGACCCGAGGCCGGCGTCGGCAACCACCACAACGGCGCCCAGCCGCAGGCATGCGTAGATCAGGGTGGTCAGTTCGCTGCCCGGCGGCACCAGCAGGTTGACCCGGTGGCCCGGGCGCACTCCGATCCCGGCCAGCCCCGCGGCCAGTGCATTGACGCGGCCGCGCAGCTCGGCCCAGGACAGCACGGCGGGAGCCTGGCCGGACGCGGCCGGGGCCATGTCCACGACGGCAGGAGAGTGATCATCGCTGCGCTCATCCAGTTCGGCCAACATGGGCCGGAAGCCGGACGGCTGCGCCTTTGCAGCAGGCTTTCCGGCGGCGGGGGCAGCCACGCCCTCCAGCCAGGAGAAGACCGGCGACGCGATGTCCCGGTCTTCGGCTACCAGGTGCCCGGCGCCTTCGAAGCGGTGTACGTCGGCCTGCGGAAGCCGGCCGATCAGGTCCCGAAGATACCGGTCGGAGAACACCGGGTCCTTGGGCCCCCAGAGCGCCAGCACCGGAACGTCCAGGTCCCGGATGCCTTCGGCCACCCGGGTGAGCGCGCGGTAGCTCGGGTGGGTCTCCTCCGCCGGGATGTCCGCAACGAAATTGCCGACGCCGGTGCGCCGGGCAGCGGTGCGGTACGGCTCGGCGTAGGCGGCGCGTATTTCCGGTTGCAGTGCCGGCTGGGCCAGGGAATGCGTGACGCGGATGAACGCGTCGGTACGCTTGGTGCCCCAGCCGTGGACAGCGGGGTGCAGTGCAAGTTTCAGTGCCGGGGGCAGCGAGAACCCGGCAGGGTGGACGGCGGTGTTGGTCAGCACCACGCCGGCGAGCTGTTTCCGGTGGGCCAGGGCCCAGCCCAGGGAGATGACACCGCCCCAGTCATGGCCCACGCTGACCACCGGGCCGGTGAGCCCGAGTGCACTGGTCAGGTCACCAAGATCGGTGATCCGGTCAGCCAGCCGGCGGAAGGTGCCGGTGCGGTCGGAGAAGCCCATGTCCAGCTGGTCCACGGCGATCACCCGCCAGGGACGTTCGTCCGTGCTGCCGGCAGCTGCCAGGCTGCGCCAGAGGTAGGACCAGGTGGGGTTGCCGTGGACGCACAGCAGCGTTCCGGCAGGTTCGACGCCGCGGGCTGCGAGGTCCGGGGCATTATCCAGCAGGTGCCAGGTGTGGGTGGTGCCGGGGACGTCGACGGCGGCGGTGGAGGGCACCTGGACATGGCGGGACCACGCGGCCGGAACTCCGGGCCAGGATTCAGCTACCACGCGATTTCCATCATGGTGGTGTTCAGGCCGGAGCCGACCCCCATGCACAGCACCCGGTCCCCGGGATGCAGTGTGCGGGCTTCCTGCGCCAGGGTCATCGGCAGGGACGCGGGCCCCACGTTGCCCCACCGGGGGAAGGTGATGGGAACGCGTTCCTTGTCCAGGTTCACGGCTTTGATGATGGCGTTGGTGTAGGAGTTTGAGACCTGGTGGGTGACGTAGCGATCCATACCCTTCCAGTCCCAGCCGTTCTGCTGTGCCTCATGCCAGGCGGTCACCACCAGGTCCAGGCCGCCCTCGAGCAGCCCCTTGGTATCGGTGTACATGCCGCCTTCGCCGCCAACGCAGAGTTCGTGGTGTTCGGTGCCGGCCCGGGAGACTCCGCCGAGGATGCGGTGCGAACCGGGGTGGTCCCCGGCACGGCCGATCACAGCCGCAGCGGCGCCGCTGCCCAGCGTCAGGGTCGCGAATTCGCGCAGGTAGTCCTGGCGTGTGGAGTCCTCACGGTTCAGGCGCCCGAAGGTGGCCTCCTGGACGCCCTGGGAGTCTTCCCCCGCCACGATCAGGGCATAGTCGATCTGACCCGATTCGATCATGTTCGAGGCCATGGTGATGCCGTTGACGAACCCGAGGCAGGCGTTGGCGAGGTCGAAGTTCAGGGCAGAGGAGGGAAGGCCCAGGCTGTGGTGGATCTTCACGGCAACGGAGGGCTCAAGATTCTTCCTGGTCACGGAGGTGTTGATCAGCAGCCCAATCTGGGAAGGCTCAACCCCTGCCTCGGCCATTGCCTTGGCCCCTGCCTCGATCGCGCCGTCCTCAAAGGTGGTGCCGGGAGCCCACCACCGGCGTTCCTCGACTCCGGCCACCCGTTTCAGCAGGCCCTTGGATAACCGCAGCCGTTTCAGCGACGGCGAGAGCCGTTCATCAAACTCCTGAGAACTGACAACAACGGGCGCTTCTACGCTCTTGACGCTCAGGAGTGCGGTGTTGGTGTGGTGGAAGTTGAAGTTCCCGCTCAAAATGCCTGCCTTGTCTGCTGCCAAAAAAGATCGCGGTCCGGGCCCGGTCAACCCGTAACGGCGCCGTCGAACCATATGATTCTCTAAGAAGCCTACTTTCCTGGCAGGCCTGGAACGCGCGAAATCACGGATTACGCTCTGCGAGTACTGCGCTTAAGTGTGGAGTACCACCCGGCTTTAAGGAATCTTCCACAAACGAGAGACAGAGGCCAGTGCACTTAAAAACCCTCACGATGCGGGGCTTCAAGTCCTTCGCGTCGGCCACCACCTTCGAGTTTGAGCCGGGAGTGACCGCCGTTGTCGGTCCGAACGGCTCAGGCAAGTCCAATGTGGTGGACGCCCTGGCCTGGGTGATGGGGGAGCAGGGGGCGAAGACCCTGCGCGGCGGCAAGATGGAAGATGTGATCTTCGCCGGCACCTCCGGGCGGGCACCTCTGGGCCGGGCACAGGTCTCCCTCACCATCGACAATTCCGACGGCGCCCTGCCGATCGGCTACTCGGAAGTCACCATTTCGCGGACCCTGTTCCGGGCCGGCGGCTCCGAATACGCCATCAACGGCGCGCCCTGCCGGCTGCTGGACATCCAGGAGCTGCTCTCCGACTCCGGCCTGGGCCGGGAAATGCACGTGATTGTTGGCCAGGGGCAGCTGGACAAGGTCCTGCACGCCTCCCCGGAAGACCGCCGCGGTTTCATCGAGGAAGCCGCCGGAATCCTCAAACACCGCCGCCGCCGGGAGAAAACCGTGCGGAAACTCGATGCGATGCAGGCGAACCTGGCCCGGCTGACAGACCTCACCGCGGAACTGCGCCGCCAGCTCGGTCCGCTGGGCAAACAGGCAGCCGTGGCGCGCCGGGCCAAGCAGGTCCAGCTGGACGTGCGGGACGCCCGGGCCCGGCTGCTGGCCGACGACATTGTGACCCTCGCTGCCGCCGTCGAACAGGACACCGCCGCCGAGGCCGCCCTGCGCACGCGCCGGGCCCAGGTGGAGCAGGAAGCCGCCGCCCAGGGAGCGCGCCTGGCCGAACTTGAACGGCTGGCCGCCGAAGCAACCCCCCGGGTGAATGCGGCACGCGAAGCCTGGTACGCGCTCTCCTCGACCCGGGAGCGGCTGCGTTCCCTGGCTGCCCTCGCCGAGGAACGGCAGCGCCTGCTCGGGTCCGCGGAACCCGCAGCCGATCCCGGGCGTGATCCGGAAAAACTCCAGGCGCAGGCCCGGCGGGTGCGCGCCGAAGCGGAACAGCTGGCCGCGGAGGCGGAAGAACGTGAGGGCATGCTCGAAGACGCCGTGGAGATCCGGGCCGCCGCGGAAGAGGAAGCGGCAGCCGAAGAGCGCCGTCTGGCAGCCCTGCTGCGCGCGGCAGCGGACCGCCGGGAAGGCCTGGCCCGGCTCTCCGGTGCGGTCTCCGCTGCACGCTCCCGGGTGGAAGCCGCTGAGGCTGAACTGGGCCGGCTACGCGCCTCCATCGCCCAGGCGGAGGAACGCCGCCGAACCGCGGAAGCGGATTTTGCTGCACTGGAACAGGAAGCCGCCGGCGTCGAATCCGGTGAAGAAGGCCTGGACGCCGAATACGAGGAAGCCACCCAGGCACTGGATGCCGCCGAGGCCCGGCTGGCGGACCTCGTGGAAGAGGAACGCCAGGCGGTTCGGGACCGCGAGACGCTGACGGCACGGCGCGATGCGCTCGCGGTGGGCCTGGACCGGCGCGACGGGTCCGGGGCGCTGCTGGAGGCAGGGCTCGACGGCGTGCTCTCGCCCCTGGCCGACCTGCTCACCGTAGCCCCGGGCTATGAACGTGCGGTCAGCGCAGCCCTGGGTCCCGCGGCCGAGGCTCTGGCTGTCCGGGATGCTCTCAGCGCCGTGCAGGCACTCAAAGCCCTCAAGGACTCCGGCTCGGGCCAGGTGAGCCTGGTCCTGGCAGGGGAGTCCGGCACCGCAGAACCGCGCACTGACGGCCCGGTGCTTCCCGCCGGCTGTGTGTACGCCGCGGACCTGGTGGAGGCAGCCCCGGACGCCGCGCCAGCTGTGCGCTCGCTCCTGCGTGCCGCCGTCGTCGTCGAGTCCCTGGAACAGGCCGCAGCCCTGCTGGCGGAGAATCCCGGGCTGACGGCGGTCACCGCCGACGGCGACGTGCTTACTGCCTACACGGCAGCCGGCGGATCCGGTTCGGCTCCCGGACTGATCGAAGTCCAGGCCGCCGTCGAGGAAACCCAGAACCGGCTGGATCAGGCAGCTGCACGTGCCGAAAAGGCCCGCTTTGCGATTGCCTCAGCGCGGACGGAAAGGGACGCCGCCCGGCAGCGGGCTGATGCTGCGCTCGCCGTCCTGCATGAATCCGATGCCCGGCTGGCAGCGGTCGGGGAGCGGCTGGGTGCGCTGAACTCCGCGCTGCGTTCCGCGGCAGGAGAAGCGGAGCGGCTGACACGGCTTGCTGAAGCGGCGGAAGCCAACCTCGCCGGGGAACAGGAGAAGCTGGCCGACGCCGCGCAGCGGCTGGCTGCCGCACAGCAGAGCCCCGCGGACGCAGCTGAACCTGCCACAGACCGGCGCGACGCATTGGCGCTGGCGGCGGCGCAGGCCCGGCAGGCGGAGATGGATGCACGGCTGTCCCTGCGTTCTGCCCAGGAGCAGCTGGCCGCTGTGTCCGGCAGGGTCGAATCCCTGGAGCGGGCTGCGGCAGCCGAGCGGCGGGCACGGGCGGCAGCTGCCGAACGGGCCCGGGTGCGCGCCGCGCAGGCCGCCCGCGCGGAAGCAGTAGCGAAGGCCGCCCTGCAGGCCGGACGCTGGGCGGAGGTTTCGCTGGAGGCTGCGGCTGCCGAGCGGGATCAGGCCGAAGCCGTTCGGGCCGAGTTCGACGCCGAACTCACCGCCGTCCGGGCAGCGAACGCTGAAGCTGTGGCCGAGCTGGCTAAACTGACCGACTCGGTGCACCGGGACGAGCTGCTGCGCGCGGAGAAACGGCTGCGGATCGAAGCGCTTGAAACACGTGCCGTGGAGGAACTCGGGATCACGGCAGACAATCTGGTGGCCGAGTACGGTCCGGACCAGCTGGTGCCGGTCCCGGCCGAGGCGGCAGAGGGTGCCGGGAAGTGGGCAGCCCTGCACGTTCCGGTGGACGAGGACGGCAACCCGGTCACCGAGGGCGTTCCCTACAACCGCGCCGAGCAGGAGAAACGGCTCAAGCGGGCGCAGCGGGATCTCTCCGCCCTGGGCAAGGTCAACCCGCTGGCACTGGAGGAGTTCGCTGCCCTGGAGGAACGGCACTCCTTCCTCAGCACCCAGCTGGAGGACCTCAAGGCCACCCGCAAGGACCTGCTGGATATCATCCGGGAAGTGGACCAGCGTGTGGAGGAAGTCTTCACCGCAGCCTTCCACGACACCGCAGCCCAGTTCGAACGGGTCTTTGGACGGCTCTTTCCCGGCGGGGAGGGACGGCTGGTCCTCACCAACCCGCAGGACATGCTCACCACGGGCATCGAAGTGGAAGCCCGGCCGGCCGGCAAAAAGATCAAGCGGCTCTCCCTGCTCTCCGGAGGGGAACGCTCACTGACCGCCGTCGCACTGCTGGTGGCCATCTTCAAGGCCCGCCCCTCGCCCTTCTACGTGATGGACGAAGTCGAAGCGGCCCTGGATGACACGAACCTGGGCCGGCTCATCACCATCTTCGAGGAGCTGCGCGAATCCAGCCAGCTCATTGTCATCACGCACCAGAAGCGGACCATGGAAGTTGCCGATGCCCTGTACGGAGTGTCAATGCGCGGCGACGGTGTCTCCGCAGTGATCAGCCAGCGGCTGGCCGGTGTGGCGCGGCATTCTGCCGCCCCTTAGCGTTGCAGATCCCTCCCTTCTCCTCGCAAGCTCGGAGAGGGGCCCTGGATCACTTCCTCCCTCGGCGACTGCTTCTGGTGGAACTATCCCGCCTGTTCCCTCCGGTTGGGGACAATCCGTATGGTTCGGGATGCCGACGACGCCGCTTTTCCCTCCGGTTCGGGACCAACCGTATGCGATGCGGGGCTACGCAGAACACCGCGCGGCCCCGGCTGGCCGAGGCCGCTAGCGGGCGTAGCGCGCAGTGAAGTTGCGAAGGATCAGCGGCGGGGCAGTGACCTGCGCGGGCCGGACCGAATCCATCACGGTCTCGGCCTCTTCCGGCGGGAAGTACCCGGCATTGCGGTAGACCGAGATCCGGGTCAGCAGCCCGGCGACATCGAGCTCCGGGTGGAACTGGGTGGCGTACAGATTCTGCCGCACACGGAACATCTGTACCGGGCAGGTGGGGGAGCCGGCCAGGTTCACGGCCTGCGGGGGCAGCGCGAAAACCGCCTCCTTGTGGCCCACGAAAGCATCGAAGGTATCCGGCAGACCGTCCAGCAGGGGATCCCGCCTGCCCTCGGCCGTGAGGGTTACCGGCACAGCACCGATCGCCTCGCCGTAGGTGCGGTCCACGACGGCCCCCTGGTGCCGCCCCAGGGTGCCCACCCCGTAGCACGCACCAAGGAACGGAAAGTCTTCCGCCACCACGGTGTCCAGCAGGGAGCTGAGTTCCTTTTCTACCCGCAGCTGCAGCGCGGACTTGCTCTCTTCCGGGTCTGAGGAGTTGAACGGGCTGCCGCCCACAATGATCCCGCTGTAGTTCGCAAGATCTATGGGAGGCAGGGGAGCGGCTTCCATGCGTACACGGTGCAGCTGTTCAGGTTCCAGGCCTCCGAAGTGCAGGTAGGACTCGTATTCCTCCTCGGCAGCGCCGTCTTCGGCGCGGGTGGCCAGGAGCAGGAAGGGCTTCATTCCTCGATGGTAGTGCGGCGGGAGCGCATCCTCGCCACCCGCTGCTCAGGTGCCAGCGTTTCCCGGGCGGTGAGCCAAATCAGCAGGGCCAGCAGCGCGGTTGCCCCGGTGACGGCGAAGGCCCAGGTATACCCCAGCGTGTCGGCCAGTACACCGGCCAGGATGGGGCCGATGATCGCGCCGGTATCCGCGGACATCTGGAATGCCGCCAGCACCTTGCCGCCGCTGCGCTCTGAACCAACGACGTCGGCCACTGCTGCCTGCTGCGCAGGATTCAGCAAGCCCGTACCCATGCCGGCTATGGCGGAGACCACCAGGAACATGGCGACCGACCCGGAGAAGCCGATTGCCGCAGTGGCGGCCCCGTTTATGGCCAGACCGGTGATGACCAGGGGTTTGCGGCCCCATGAGTCCGCCAGTTTGCCGGAGAAGGTCAGCGCCAGTGCCGTTCCCGCAGCGAACGCGGTCAGGGAGATGCCGGCGATTTCGGGTCCCGCGGAGAGGACCGCCGCAGCGAAGAGCGGAAGCAGGGAGTTACGCACCCCGAAGGAGGACCAGCCGTTGGCGAAGGAGGAGACCATCGCCGCTCGGTAGGCAGAGTCGGAGAGTGCCTCACGGACACTGAGATGCACCCGCTCTGCGGGCTTTTCCTTCGCGGCTGCGTTGCCGCGGGCCTCGCGCAGCAGGTAGGCGACGACGACGGCGGCCACCAGCAGGGCTGCGGCATAGACCAGGAAGGGAACCCGCAGGCCAAACCCGGCCAGCAGGCCGCCGAGCAGGGGGCCGCCGATGTTGCCCAGCAGGAAGGACGAGGCATAGGCGCCGGAGATGCGGCCGCGGATGGCCGGCGGGGCAAGCCGGATGATCAGCGCCATCGCGGAGATGGTGAACATGGTCGAACCGATGCCGCCGAGCCCCCGGAACACCAGCAGCTGCCAGTAGCTGCCGGCGAAGGCACACGCGGCGGTGGAGAGCGCCACGATGAGCAGGCCCATCACGTAGACCGGGCGCTCGCCGAGTTTCTCCAGCAGGGCTCCGCCGGCGGGGGCGAAGATCAGCCGGGTGAAGGCGAACGCACTGACCACCACGGAGGAGGCCGCCACGCCGACGTTGAAACTCTGGGCGAACTGCGGCAGGACCGGCGCCACCAGGCCAAAGCCAAGGGCGATGAGGAAAGCAGCGGCAATGAGGACTTTGATTTCGCGGGGGATAGGTATCCGGGGTGAACTCGCCATGATGCTTTGATTCTTGCAGATCCCGGGAGGTTTGCCTCCGGGTGCCGCCGGGACCGTGGACCGCCGCGGACGGGTGCCCGCCGGCGGTGCCGTATGACATGCTGGAAAGCGTGAATGAGACTCTTTCGATTGTGATCTATGTGGTCATTGGGCTGGCTGTTGTCGGTTCGCTGGCAGCCCTGCTGGTCCGCACCCGCCGCACGCCCAAGGGGATGTACCCCACGAAGCGCGATGCAGATGACCTGCCGGGCGGCAGCGGAGCGACTTCTGTCCTGGACCGTCCCGGAACTGCTGAGCCGGAATCCGATTCCACGCTCACCGTTCCGGACGACCTTCGGGACCTGGAAGAAGCCCCCGCCGAACCCGAAGCTCCCGCGCTGGAGAAACCGGAACCGGTCCAGGGCCGCCTGGCCCGGCTGCGGGCCCGGCTGGCCAAGTCCAACAACGCACTGGGCAAGGCCCTGCTGGCGCTGCTCTCCAGCGACAAGATCGACGAGGATGTCTGGGACGAGATCGAGGAAACGCTGCTGCTGGCAGACCTCGGTACCGAACCGACCACCGAGCTGGTCGACGCGCTGCGTGAGCGGGTGCGCATTTCCGGCAGCCGCGACCCCCAGGAAGTCCACGCCATGCTGCGCGAGGAACTGATCAAGCTGGTGGATCCCACCATGGACCGTTCCCTGGCCGTTGACCGCCACGCGGACAAGCCCGCCGTCGTTATGGTTGTGGGCGTGAACGGGGTGGGCAAGACCACTACCGTAGGCAAACTGGCCCGCGTGCTGGTGGCCGAGGACAAAGATGTTCTCCTCGGAGCAGCCGATACGTTCCGTGCCGCTGCTGCGGAACAGCTCGCCACCTGGGGCCAGCGTGTGGGTGTGCCCACCGTGCGCTCCGAGGTCGACGGCGCGGACCCGGCGTCGGTCGCCTTCGAAGCTGTGAAGGCAGGCATCGACGGCGAAGTGGACACCGTGCTCATCGACACCGCCGGCCGCCTGCAGAATAAGGTCGGCCTCATGGACGAGCTGGGCAAGGTCAAGCGCGTCATCGAAAAGCAGGCCGAGGTTGACGAGGTGCTGCTGGTCCTGGACGCCACCACCGGCCAGAACGGCCTCACCCAGGCGAAGGTCTTCGCCGAGGTCGTGAACATCACCGGCATTGTGCTCACCAAGCTGGACGGAACCGCCAAGGGCGGAATCGTCGTCGCGATCCAGCGCACCCTCGGTGTGCCGGTCAAGCTGGTGGGACTGGGCGAGGGCCCGGATGACCTGGCGCCGTTCGACGCCGAAGGCTTCGTGGACGCGCTGCTGTCCTAGGAAGCAACAGTCCGGTTCAATACAAAAGGAAGCTCCCCGCCCATTAGGTGCGGGGAGCTTCCTTCTTGTTTATCTGACGGAAGCGCTAGCGGTATTCGAAGTTCAGGACGGTCACGGTGCCGGCGGTGACCGGAAGGGAGATTTCCCCGGTGCGCCCGGTTTCTGCCGTGAAGCCGGGGATGCGGTCCCGGTCCGCCACCGGCACCTGCGTGCCGCCGTCGATCTTCGTCGAATCCTCTGACGCGTAGCTGGCTCCGGTGAGCTGGGACATGCTCCCGTACCGGCTTCCGGCAGGGATCTTCAGTGTGACGGGGGTCGGTGCAACAGACTCAGGGTCGTTGAGATTCACCAGGACCACACTGATCGATTCGTCCCCTTGCTTCACTGCATACCAGTACACATTGGACCCGCCCTCAGCTGTGCCCTCAAGGAAGTCGCCTTCGCCAAGGAGCCCGACGAGGGACACCCCGTGGTAGTTCGCCCGGGGTTCAAAATCGGGTCCGGTGGAGCCCCACTCGCCGGTGGCGCACAGCACTGACATGGGAGGTCCGCCGCCGCACGCCATCAGTGAACTGTGGAACGCAAGCCGGCTCACCCCGGAACGTGCGGAGGTAAGGGCGAAGTTTGCCGACCACAGCGCCGAGGCATGGGTTTTGGTGTATTCGTTGCTGCCGGTGCAGGCGGATGCGCTGGTCTCTGCCAGCCAGGTCTCAAGCTGTGCACCGGAACCAATCTTGACGGCAGCTTCGCTGTACTTGACGCTGCGCTCCGCGGTCTGCGGGCTGACCAGGTTGGCCATGGTCGGGGTTTGCTCCGGATTGGATCCGGAGCAGCTGGAGAGCGGGTAGTTGTGGTAGGCAAGCGCTACCTTGTTGGGTATTCCCGATGCTGAAAACTCCTTCCACCAGTCCTGGGTGAAGGTGCCCGGCCCGGCGATCGGTGTACCCGGCGCCGCTGCTTCGATGGCCTCGCTGTAAGCCTCGAGCTCGCCGAGGTAATCCTCCACGCCCCATGACGAAGGCCGCAGGTCGTTGTAGGCGCCGGCGGCCTCGCTGAGGCCGTTGGGCTCGTTCCCGACGATCACCCCTACCAGGCGGTCGCCGAAGATGCTGCGGGCGTGCTTTGCCTGGTCGGCGGCACGTTCGGGATCGAACTGTCCCAGGGTCACGTTCATGATGATCGAGGCGTCAACGGCTTCCGCAAGCCCGTTAATCCGTTCCAGGTCCGCGGGGGTGACAGTGGTGAACGGTCCTCCGGAAGCTGCATTCCATCCCGCCGGCACCTGCTCGCCGGTGGAGGTCCAGAAGAAGCGGCGGTCGACGGCGTTTCCGCCGAAGCGCAGCGTGGGGCTGCCAAGCCCCTGGAGAAGCCCCACCAGGGTCGGATTGTCCGCACTGAATCGGGGATCAGCCAGGTCGGTGGCCTCCAGAGACAGCCCTACGGACCCCAAAGACGTACCGATACGCGTGTCCGTGATTTCCAGGGCAAGCGGTTCGGGTGCCGCGAGTCCAGCATCGGCGGGCGGGGCAGACTGGATGTACTCGGGTCGGCTGAGCTTTTCGGAGTCGGGCTGGACCACCGTCTCCACACCAGGGCTGGGACTCGAAGGCCCGGCGTTGGACGCGTCGTCGGAAAGCAACCGCGGCACGAAGGCTGCGCCGCCGGCTACCAGGGCAATGCCGGCAGCGGCCGCCAGCAGCTTCGCGTTTCGCGGCCCCTTGCGGCGGGACCGCGGCCGGACCTCTGGGTCGGACTGTGAAGCCCGGTCGGACGGGGGAGATTGCTCAGGCATAAGGGAGTGTTCCTTCAGGTATACGAGACTCCCGAACATCCTAGCCGCGCCGGGGCAAGCCCCCTGGCAACACTCACGGCGGGTTCCCGGCCGCCGGTAACCTGCCCGAAACGCTGCGGACACCGCACTTTTACCCAGCCTCGAAGTTTGTAATCTGCCGGCAATACCCCCGGCTGAATACCGAAACTTCCCCCCGGCAATGTTCTTCGTAGCGCGGGAGATGCCCGCTGAACGTGGAAGGACATAAAGATGGATCTGTCAGCAGGTCACGTCTGGGTGATGGTATCGGCGGCACTGGTGCTGCTTATGACCCCCGGCCTGGCATTCTTTTACGGCGGGATGACCAGGGCAAAGGCAGCCCTGAACATGATGATGATGAGCTTCGTGTCAATCGGGCTCGTGGGCGTGGTCTGGGTCCTGTGGGGCTACTCCATGACGGGCGGTGACGGTATTGCCGGACTCTTCGCCAGCCCCTTCGCCTACTTCGGCCTCGACGGCCTGATCGGCACCGAAGACATGATCAGCGCCGGCTTCGGAGCCACCTTCGCGATCATTACGGTAGCGCTGATCAGCGGCGCCATCGCTGACCGCGCCAAGTTCGGCGCCTGGGCCGTCTTCGTTCCAGTGTGGGTCACCCTGGTCTACTGCCCGCTGGCTTTTATGGTCTGGGGCGGCGGCCTGCTGGGTGAAGAAGGCGCAATCGGCTCCGTCGTGGGCGAAGCCATCGACTTCGCCGGCGGCACCGTGGTTCACATCAACGCCGGCGTGGCAGCCCTGGTGCTGGCCCTGATCATCGGCAAGCGCCGCGGCTTCGGCTCAGACCCGAGCCACCGCCCGCACAACATCCCGTTCGTGATGCTCGGCGCCGCACTGCTCTGGTTCGGCTGGTTCGGCTTCAACGGCGGCGCCGCCGGTACTGCCGAAGAAGCAGGCCTGATCTGGGTCAACACGCTCGCCGCTCCCGCCGCCGCCATGGTGGGCTGGCTGATCACCGAACGTATCCGCGACGGCCGTCCCACGTCCCTCGGCGCAGCCTCGGGCATCGTCGCCGGCCTTGTGGCCATCACCCCGGCCTGCGCCAGCATCTCCCCGGTCGGCGCACTCGGCCTCGGGCTGGTTTCCGGCATCCTGGCCGCCCTGGCCGTGGGCCTGAAGTACAAGCTCGGCTATGACGATTCGCTCGACGTCGTTGGTGTCCACCTGGTGGCCGGCCTGGTCGGCACCGTGGCAATCGGTTTCATCGCACTGCCGGTCGACGGCGAAGGCGGCGGCCTCTTCTACGGCGGCGGTTTCGCCCAGCTTGGCGCGCAGATCGTGGCAACTGTCGTAGCGATTGTCTTCTCCGCAGTCATGACCCTCATCATCGGCCTGGCCATCCACAAGACCATGGGCTTCCGGGTTACTGAGGAACAGGAAATCAACGGCGTGGACCTCAGCGAGCACGCTGAGACCGCTTACGAACTGGGCGGCATCGGCGTCGGCGGTTCCTTCCGCCCGGCAGCCGAGCACACCACCCCCGTCAAGGAGAGCGTCAACTCATGAAACTCGTAACCGCAATTGTCCGGCCGGAAAAGTTCGACGCCATCCGCGGCGCCCTGGAAAGCTACGGAGTCCAGGGACTCACGGTCAGCCAGGCCAGCGGCTACGGCCGCCAGCGCGGCCACACGGAGGTCTACCGCGGTGCTGAGTACACCGTGGACCTGCTGCCGAAGCTGCGGGTGGAGGTCCTGGCTGCCAACGAGTGGGTCAGCGACATCGTTGATGTGCTGGTCTCCACTGCCAACACCGGCCGCGCCGGTGACGGCAAGGTCTGGGTGACCAACGTGGAGGAGACGCTGCGCGTCCGGACGGGCGAGCGGGGCGACTCGGCGCTCTAACTGCCACAACAGAACCACAGCAAGACAGAACCAAGGGCATCTCCTGACAAAGCCGCCCGGCCGGACACCTCATTTCAGAGGAACCCGGCCGGGCGGCTTTGTGCTTCCCGGCACCGCAACCAAATCGAGATGGCAGTAACTGCCCGTATGAGCGCCCATTCGTGCAGTTTCTGTCATCTCGATGGGGAAGTTACAGGGTGCTGCGGCTGGTCTCCCAGCCGGACGGTCCCTGCGTCCCGGCCGCGTAGCTGTTCATGGGAACCTCGTCCGCGCGCCAGGCCGCGAGCACCGGGTCCACAATCCGCCAGCATTCCTCCGCGATGTCCCCCCGGACGGAGAGGAGCCGGTTGCCCGCGATCACTGCCTCCAGGACTTCGCCGTAGGCGGTGAGCCGGGAAGTGTGCAGCTGGGCAGTGAGCGTGCTGCGGTCCAGGCGGAAGATGTCCGCCGGCCCGTTGACGTTCAGCTCCAGCTCCAGGAACGCCGGGTTGAAGGAGATCCGCAGGCGCGAGGGCGCAGCCGTTGAACCGGTGAACCCGTCCGGCAGGTGGTTTACGTTCCGGAAGGTCACCACGGCCTCTTTCCGGGTGCGGGCCTGGGCCTTGCCGGAGCGCAGGATGAAGGGAACGCCGGCCCAGCGGTCGTTGTTGATGGCGATCTCGATTTCAGCCAGGGTTTCAGTGTTCCGCTCCGGGTCCACGCCGGCGGAGGAGGTGTAAGACTGCACCTCTTTCCCGTCGATGACTCCTGCGGTGTAGCGCGCCCGCCGGGTGCTTCTGGTGTAATCCCCGGACACCGAGGCCGCCCTCAGGGCGGCCGCCACCAGATCACGCAGGTCGCGTTCGCCGAGGGACGCCGGAGGGCCGATGGCCATAAAGGCCATGATGTGCAGCAGGTGGCTCTGGATCATGTCCTCCAGCGCGCCGGAGGCGTCGTAGTACTTCGCCCGGCCCTCCAGCGCGAGCTGTTCATCAAAGACAATCTCCATCTTCTCGATGTGCAGCGAATTCCAGATCGGTTCCAGCAGCCGGTTCGAGAACCGCATCCCCACGATGTTCATGACAGTGGTCATTCCAAGGAAATGGTCTACCCGGAAGATGTCCTCCTCCGGAACCAGGGACGCCAGCGCCCGGTTCAGCTCACGGGCCGAGGCCTGGTCGGTTCCGAACGGTTTCTCCAGGACCAGCTGGGTATCTTCGGGCAGGTCACCGGCCTTCAGGGCGCCTACCGTGGTGAGCGTCAGCTTCGGCGGCAGGGCGAAATAGACAGCCAGCGGCGGCTCCAGTCCCTCCAGTCCGGCAGCCAGACTTCCCGGCGCGTCCAGGTCCAGCTGTCTGTAGGAGCTCCGCTGAACCGCAGCGTCCAGTTCCCGGCGCGCCTGCTTGCCGGCGTCGTCGTACTCCGTTGAAAAGGAGTCCGTAACGCGCTCCTTCCAGTCCGCCTGGCTCCAGTCGCGTGACCCGGACCCAACTACCACGAGCCCGGGCGCACGTCCGCGGGCAATCAGCCGGGCGAGGCCGGGGAGGAGGAGCCGGTGGGAGAGGTCCCCGGTTCCGCCCAGGATCAGCAGCGTCTTCACGCGGGACTCCCGCGTTCGGTTGGCAGCCATGGTTCCAGCGTCCCACCGTGGTGCGTGCCGGCATAGGGTTCGTGCGGCCAATACCCACCCGCGCTTGGTACCCTTAACAGCTGGGCCTGGCAAACATGGCGAACTACCCGATGAAAGAAGTGCGCAGCGCGTGTTCAATTCACTGTCTGACCGGTTGACTTCCACGTTCAAGAACCTGCGTGGCAAGGGACGTCTAAGCGAAGCCGACGTCGATGCCACAGTGCGGGAAATCCGGCGTGCACTCCTTGATGCTGACGTCGCTGTTCCCGTGGTCCGTGCCTTCACCGCGTCCGTCAAGGAACGTGCCCTGGGCTCCGAGGTCTCGCAGGCCCTGAACCCCGGCCAGCAGGTCGTCAAGATCGTCAACGAGGAACTCGTTGGCATCCTGGGCGGCCAGACGCGTCGGCTGAACCTGGCCAAGAACCCGCCGACCGTCATCATGCTCGCGGGCCTGCAGGGTGCCGGTAAGACCACCCTGGCCGGCAAGCTCTCCCGTTACCTCAAGGACCAGGGCCACAGCCCCCTGCTGGTCGCCGCTGACCTCCAGCGCCCCAACGCGGTCAAGCAGCTCCAGGTCAACGGCGAACGTGCCGGTGTTCCGGTCTACGCTCCGCACCCCGGCGTCAGCTCCGAGTTCGAGGCAGCCACCGGTGATCCGGTTGCCGTTGCCCGCCAGGGTGTTGAAGAGGCACGCACCAAGCTGCACGACGTCGTCATTGTGGATACCGCCGGCCGCCTGGGCGTGGACGCGGAACTGATGCAGCAGGCTGCCGACATCCGCGCCGCCATCACCCCGGACGAAGTCCTCTTTGTCATTGACGCCATGATCGGCCAGGACGCCGTAGCTACGGCACAGGCCTTCAACGAAGGCGTGAACTTCACCGGCGTGGTCCTGACCAAGCTCGACGGCGACGCCCGCGGCGGTGCCGCACTGTCCGTCGCCTCCGTAACAGGCAAGCCGGTCATGTTTGCTTCCACCGGTGAGGGACTGAAGGACTTTGAAGTCTTCCACCCGGACCGCATGGCCAGCCGCATCCTGGACATGGGCGACATCCTCACGCTCATTGAGCAGGCGGAGAAGTCCTGGGACAAAGACGAAGCGGCCCGCATGGCCAAGAAGTTCGTCGACCAGGAAGACTTCACCTTCGAGGACTTCCTGGCCCAGATGCAGCAGCTGCGCAACATGGGCTCCATGAAGAAAATGCTCATGATGATGCCCGGTGCTGCCGGCATGCGGGAGCAGCTGGAGAACTTCGACGAGCGCGAAATCGACCGGGTCGAGGCGATGGTCCGGTCCATGACCCCGCACGAGCGCGTTGCCCCGAAGATCATCAACGGTTCCCGCCGTGCCCGCATTGCCCGCGGCTCCGGCGTCCACGTCTCCGAGGTGAACGCCCTGCTCGAGCGTTTCACCCAAGCCCAGAAGATGATGAAGAAAATGGCAGCCGGCGGCGGCATCCCGGGCATGCCCGGGGTTGCAGGTCCCGGCGGCTTCGGCGGTTCGCGCAAAAAGCAGCAGGCCGCGAAGGGCAAGAAGAAGGCCCGCTCCGGCAACCCGGCAAAGGCAGCGCAGGAGCGCGCCGAGGCCGAGGCACGCCGGGCCGGCGCAGCCAAGGCTCTGCCCACGGGCTCCGCCTTCGGCGCCCAGGGCGGGGACTTTGATCCCTCCTCGCTGAACCTGCCCAAGGGCTTCGAGAAGTTCCTCGGCAAGTAACACACCTAAGCAATACACACGTACGGCCGGTCCGGGTCTTCCCCGGGCCGGCCGTACGCGTCCTCTGGGAACGCGCGGGATAGGCTGGATCGATGGCTGAGCAACGGATTGTTTTTGTGCACGGTGCGGGCCGGTTCGGTGCCGCCGCCTGGCCCGGCCAGCATGCCCTGGCCCGCAGCTACGACTGCCTGTTCCTGCGCCGTGCCGGCTACGGGCTGCAGGTGCCGCCGTCCCCGACGGACTACGCGGCGGACACCGAAGCGGTCCTGGCGGCACTGGGCAGCGGCGGGCACGTGGTCGCCCACGCCGAGGGCGCGGTATCCGCGATGATGGCAGCAGTTAGCGACCCGGCCCGGGTGCATTCACTGATCCTGTGCGAACCCGCCGTCTTTTCGCTCACCCGCGAACTGCCGGCCACTGCGGCACGCCGGGCGCTGCTGGATCCACTGTTCCAGGCTGCAGCAGAACTCACTGATGAAGAGTACGGCCGCGAATACGCCCGTCTGGTCTTCTCTGCCGAATCCGCACCGGAGCCGGGCAACGATCCGCACGCCGCCGCGAGGCAGCGGCTGCAGTCCCCGCCGTGGGATGCGCCGCTGGACATCGTTCCGGGCGTTCCGACGCTGGTGCTGACGGGGGAGTGGGAGCCGCTTTATGAAGAAGTCGCGGGGTTCCTCGCTTCCACCGGCGCCGAACACCGTCCGGTAGGCGGCAACCACCGGCCGCAGGACACTCCTGCGGGACAGGAAGCGGTAGCCGCGTTCCTCGCCCGGACCGGCGCAGCAGCGATGGCCGGAGACCATGCCTGAGATCCGGACGGCCGGGCCCGCGGACCTTCCGCTGCTGCCGTCACTGGAAGCGGCGTCGGACACCCTGCTTGCCGCACGGCCGGAAATCCGGGGTGAGCTCCTGGGAACTCTTCCAGCACCTGCTTCACCAGCGGAACTGGCGGCCGCCCGGCTCCTGCTGGTCGCCGGCGACCCGCCAGTTGGATTCGCGCGGCTGGAGGAATTAGGGCGCTGCGCGCACCTGGAACAGCTATCAGTTCATCCTTCCGCTGCCGGTGCCGGTCTGGGACGTGCGCTGGTCTCGGCTGCAGTCCGGTGGGCAAAGGAAGGAGGGTATCCCGCGCTTACGCTCTGCACCTTCGCCCGGGTTCCGTTCAATGCGCCCTTCTACGCCAGCTGCGGCTTCACCGCCGTCGAACCTGCGGGTGAGCTGGCCCGGATGCGGCGGCACGAGGAAGAACTCGGGCTGGACAGCATCGGTGAACGCGTCGCCATGCGTCTTGATCTCCTGCCGGACGGGCACCCGCTGGAAATTAGCTGAAGCTTCAAGTAAAGTTCAATGCATGAACCTTCAAGTAAATACCCGGGACCTGCTGCCCGCGAACCTCTCCATGGGCACCGTGATGCTCAAGGTCGGCGATCTTGAAAACGTCTCCACCTACTACCGCCAGGCACTGGGACTGCAGGTTGTCGCCGAGGCCGACGGCGGCATGTACCTGGGCCGCGGCACGGTCCCCCTGGTCCACCTGGCACCTGCCGCAGGACTGCAGGTTCCCTCCCGCGGCGAAGCGGGGCTGTTCCATACCGCCATCCTTTTTGACACCCAGGCCGACCTCGCCGCCACCGTGGCGCTGGCTGCCCAGTTCGACCCTTCCGCCTACGTCGGCAGCGCGGACCACCTGGTCAGCGAAGCCTTCTACTTCACGGACCCCGAAGGGAACGGCATCGAATTGTACTGGGACCGGCCGCGCGAAGACTGGACCTGGGACGACGCCCCCGAGGGGCGGACCGTGCGCATGGCCTCACTCGCCCTGCCCCCGCAGCAGTATTTCCGGACCCACCTCAGCGAAGAGGCAATGGCCCGCATGCAGGGTGCCGGTGCCGGCGTCGGGCACGTCCACCTGCAGGTCGGTGACACCGTCACCGCCGCCGCGTTCTACGTCGATACCCTCGGGTTCGAACGCACTGCCGACTTCCATGGCCAGGCCCTTTTCGTTTCGGCCGGCGGCTACCACCACCACATGGCCATGAACGTCTGGAACAGCCGCGGGGCCGGCCCCCGCCGCGACACCCTGGGCCTGGGGGAAGTGCTGATCACCGTCCCCGGCGCGGACGACGTCGGCGCCCTCGCGGACCGGCTGAAGTCCGCTGGCATTGCCAGCCACCACACCGGTGCCGAACTGCGTTTTGAGGATCCCTGGCGCAACCGCCTCCGCGTCGCCGCTGCCTAAGGTCCCGTAGAGTGTCCGGCCTGCCGGTTTTGCTCCACAGGGCAGGAATGCAGGTTGTGGGGGCCCCCCGCGCCCGCGGGGGGGGCCCCCCACCCCGCAGTGCCGCGAGTCGCAAAACGCAGAGTCATCTGGCACAATGGACAGGTACTCGATCTGCGTGGCCCCTCTCTCCGTGCAGTATCTTGTCCTTTTGAACCCCAAACGTTATGGCCCGCCCCACGGGAGCAGAAGTTCGGGTTCGCCCCATTTCAGATCAGGAGTGACCACAAAAGTGGCCGTAAAGATTCGCCTTAAGCGCCTTGGCAAGAAGTTCTCAGCACACTACCGCGTTGTTGTCATGGATTCCCGTGCCAAGCGCGATGGCCGTGCCATCGAGGAAATCGGACTGTACCGTCCGACCGAGGAGCCGTCGTACATCGACATCAAGTCCGACCGTGCGCAGTACTGGCTCGGCGTCGGCGCCCAGCCGACCGAGCAGGTCGCAGCACTGCTGAAGATCACCGGTGACTGGCAGAAGTTCAAGAACATCGAAGGCCAGGAAGGTACCCTGCGTACCAAGGCTCCGAAGGAGCCCTTCGTGGCTCCCGAGAAGAAGTCCGTGATCGTCCCCGAGGCAATCACCCCGAAGGCCAAGAAGGAAGAGGCAGAAGCCGCTTCCACCGAGGCTGAGGCTGAGTAGATTGCTGGCCGAAGCGCTGGAGCACCTCGTGCGCGGAATCGTTGACTCCCCGGAGGACGTCAAGGTTTCCGCCAAGAACAACCGCCGCGGGGAAACCCTCGAGGTTCGTGTTCACCAGGATGATCTTGGCCGGGTTATCGGCCGTCAGGGACGCACCGCCCGCGCACTGCGCACGGTGATTTCCGCCCTGGCCGGCAGCGAAGCTGTCCGCGTCGACGTCGTCGACACCGACCGCCGCCGCTGACGCACCAGCAATTCCAAGCAGTAAACAGCAGTTCCTAGCATCCGGCCCCGGCACCAGATAATGGTGAAGGGGCCGGATGTTTTTTTCGGCTCCGGCCATTTCCGCCGCGCCCACAACGACCAAGGAGAATCCATGCAGTTACAGGTGGCACGCATCGGCAAGCCTCACGGTATCCGGGGTGAGGTAACCGTTCAGGTGCTGACCGACGCCCCCGGGGACAGGTTCGCGCCGGGTGCAGTCCTCACCGTGGAGCCGGCCGCCAAGGGACCGCTGACGGTTATCAGCGCCCGCTGGAACAAGGACATCCTGCTCCTGGGCTTCGAGGAAGTGATGGACCGCAACGGTGCCGAGGAACTGCGCGGCGCCAAGCTCTTCATCGACACCGATGAAGCCGAGGACGAAGACAGCGGTGAAGGCTGGTACGAGCACGAGCTGGTGGGCCTGAAAGCCAAGGTGGGCGACGACGTCGTCGGCACCGTCACGGCCCTGCGCACCCTCACCGTCCAGGACCTGCTGATTGTCGAAGACACCAAGGGCCAGGAAATCCTGGTGCCGTTCGTCGAAGCGATCGTCCCCGAGGTCAACACCGAAGAGGGCTACGTCCTGCTGACCCCGCCGGCCGGACTGTTTGAACTGAACCTGCCCGACGCAGGCAAGGACGGGCGCTAAGTGCGCATTGACGTTTTCTCCATTTTTCCGGAGTACCTTGCCGCGCTGGACCTGTCCCTGATCGGCAAGGCCCGGCAGGACGGGCTCCTGGACGTACGTGTGAAGGACCTGCGGGAGTTCACCACAGACCGGCACCGCACCGTGGACGACACACCCTACGGCGGCGGGGCCGGGATGGTCATGAAGCCTGAACCCTGGGCACAGGCCCTGTCCACAGCGCTCGACGGCGTCCCGGAGGGGGCTGCCCGGCCCACCCTGATCGTTCCCTCCCCGGCGGGGGAAGTCTTCACCCAGAAGACAGCCTACGAACTCGCTGCCACTGACCACCTGGTCTTCGCCTGCGGCCGGTACGAAGGCATCGACGAGCGGGTGCTGGAATGGGCGGGGGAGCACTTTGACGTCCGGCCGATGAGCCTGGGTGACTACGTCCTGAACGGCGGTGAAGTTGCCGTGCTGGCCATGGTGGAGGCCATCGGCCGCCTGGTGCCGGGCGTCGTCGGCAACCCCGAGTCCCTTGTGGAGGAGTCCCACTCCGACGGGCTGCTTGAATACCCCGTGTACACCAAGCCCTCGCAGTGGCGTGAACGGCCCATCCCCGAGGTGCTGCTCAGCGGCAACCACGCCAAAATCGCCCGCTTCCGCCGCGACGAGCAGCTGCGCCGCACCTCAGAGCGGCGCCCGGACCTCATCGCCAAACTGGACCCGGCCAGCCTGGACAAGGCGGACAAAGCCGCCCTGTCGGCGCTCGGCTGGACAGTGTCAGCAGAAGCAGTCCTGCCGCAGGCCTGAACCGGTTCCGGATTGGTGGGCCCCGGCAGCACTGTGGCACAATGGGTAGTTGTGTCATCTGGGTCCGCACCTGCCACAGGGGGAGCGAGGCCAACAGGCAAGGCACACCGGCAACCGATTCCCGGAACGCCGGTTTCATAGCTTCGGCAGCATCTGTGCACCGTTAGGTACACCCTTGCCGCCGTGACCAAAGTGGATGACCTGTGGCGTTCACCAGGAGTGAGTAACAATGCACATCCTAGATTCCCTCGACGCAGCCTCGCTGCGTTCGGACATCCCCGAGTTCCGCGCCGGTGACACGGTCAAGGTTCACGTCAACATCGTTGAAGGCAAGAACACCCGTGTTCAGGTCTTCCAGGGCTTCGTCATGAAGCGCCAGGGCGACGGCCTGCGCGAGACCTTCACGGTCCGCAAGGTCAGCTTCGGCGTCGGCGTGGAGCGTACCTTCCCGGTACACTCCCCGGTCATCGACAAGATCGAGGTTGTCTCCCGCGGCGACGTCCGCCGCGCCAAGCTGTACTACATGCGCGACCTTCGCGGCAAGGCTGCCAAGATCAAGGAAAAGCGCGACTTCCGTCCCGCCAAGTAATTTTCTTGCCGCAGACATCCGCGGACGGGGCTGGTCCCCGGAAACACACAAAACGCCGGTCCATTGCGGGCTGGCGTTTTGTGCTCTGGGCCCTCGCGGGGGCAGTGATCCTCGCCGGCCTGGTCCGGGCCTTCATCTTCGACGTCTACTACATTCCCTCCGGTTCCATGCAGCCCCTGCTGGAGCCGGGGGACCGGGTGCTGGTTTCCCGCACCGAGTACCGGAGCTCCGAAATCCAGCGCGGCGACGTCGTCGTCTTTGACGGACGCGGATCGCTGGCCCCGCTGCACAGCTCCGATCCCGTCCTGAAGCAGGCCCTGGATGCCACCGCCCAGTGGCTCGGCCTGGCTGGCAGCGACACCGTGTACATCAAGCGTGTCATCGGCGTGCCCGGTGACCGGGTTGCCTGCTGCACCGACGGAGGAGGGCTTACCGTGAACGGACAGCCCATCCGTGAGCCTTATCTCTTCCCCGGGGATTCCGGGAGCGAAACACCGTTCGACGTCGTTGTACCCGAAGGCCGGCTGTGGCTGCTGGGTGACCACCGCTCCGACTCCGCCGACTCCCGGACGCTGCTTGGCGCTCCCGGCGGCGGACTGATTCCCGAAGAGCGGGTGATCGGCCGTGCACAGCGAATCCTTTGGCCGTTCGAAAGAAGTAGCGGAATTGAACGACTAGAGTTGGACACCGTATGGCAATTCGTGGAATAAGAGGACAGCACATGGCGCAGGACTTCCCGGACGACCCCGCAAACGGGGGCGCCGAATCCGGCGAAGGCCACGGCCACGCCTCCCATGCCAAGGGCAAGGACGGCAAGAACCGCGGGTTTGGAGCATGGCTGCGCGAAGTGGTGATCATTGTGGTGATCGCCCTGCTGCTGTCCTTCCTGATCAAGACCTTCCTCTTCCGGGCCTTCTACATTCCCTCCGGTTCCATGGAGGAAACCCTTGAAATCGATGACCGGATCTTCGTGAACCTGCTGGTCCCGGAACCGTTCGACCTCTCGCGCGGCGACGTCGTTGTCTTCAAGGACACGCAGGCGTGGCTGCCGGCAACGGAGGAGAACAACGACGGCAACTTCATCGCGGACGCGCTCACCTTCGTGGGCCTGCTGCCCGATGAATCCGAACAGCACCTGGTCAAGCGGATCATCGGCATGCCCGGTGACCACGTGACATGCTGCACCGCCGACGGCAAGATCACGGTCAACGGTGAACCGCTGACTGAGCCGTACCTCTATCCCGGAGCGAAGCCGTCCGAAACCGCGTTCGACGTTGTGGTACCCGAGGGCAAGGTCTGGGTGATGGGTGATCACCGCAATGCTTCAGCCGACTCGCGCGAGCACCAGGACGGACCCAACGGAGGCTTCATCAACATCGAAGACATTGAGGGCAAGGCTGCCGTGATCGCCTGGCCGCTGAGCCATGCAGGTTTCATCGGCAGCTACCCCGAAGTGTTTGAGAATGTTCCCGAACCGTCCGGGGCGGAAACGGCATCGAAGTGACTCCGCAGCCAGGCCGCACCCTGCGGATTCCGGCGGGTGCCACCGCGGCAGCTGCCGCGCCGGCCCCGCGGGCCCGCACCGCAGCCAAGGCCCCGACCCTGCGTTACGAGCGCACCTTCGCAGCCCTGGGACACCGGGTGCTGGCCGGCTGCGACGAGGTGGGCCGGGGCGCCCTTGCAGGACCGGTCAGTGTTGGTCTGGTTGCAGTGCAGCTTGAATCCGTCCGGGCGCTCAAGGGCGTGCGGGACAGCAAGCTGCTGACGCCGGCCGACCGGCAGGCACTGGTTCCGCAGATCAAGAAGTGGTGCCCGGCCTGGGGCGTTGGCCATGCCAGCGCCGCTGAAATCGACCTGCTGGGTCTGATGGGCGCCCTGCGCCTGGCCGGCACCCGTGCCTGGACGCAGGTCTGCGAAACCCTGACACCCGACGTCGTGCTCCTGGACGGAAACCACAACTGGCTCTCGCCCGAGATGCAGGCGAGCCTGTTCGATGAGCCCGAAGACGACGCCGTCTGCACCGCTCCGGTCCACACCCGCATCAAGGCGGACATGACCTGCCTGAGCGTTGCCGCGGCCTCGGTCCTGGCCAAAGTTGAACGTGACGCGATGATGGTTGAGTACGCGTCCCTGCACCCGGAGTACGGCTGGGAAATCAACAAGGGATACGCCACTGAGGCGCACCGAGCCGCGATCGATACGCTGGGTCCGTCACCGCTGCATCGGCTGTCCTGGCGGCTGGGCACGGCACGCACTGTTGAGGATGGACCCGCAGCGGGTCCGGTTGGGGGATGATGGTGCCATGAGCGCAGAGGATCTTGAGAACTACGAGACAGACATGGAGCTGCAGCTCTACCGCGAATACCGCGATGTTGTGGGGCTGTTCAGCTACGTTGTGGAAACCGAACGGCGCTTTTACCTGGCCAACCACGTGGACCTGCAGGCACGCAGTGCCGACGGCGAAATCTACTTCGACCTGACCCTGCAGGATGCCTGGGTTTGGGACGTCTACCGTTCGGCCCGGTTCGTGAAGAGCGTCCGCGTGATCACGTTCAAGGACGTCAATGTGGAAGAACTGGCTCGCAACGACGACCTCACCCTGCCCAAGGCCGACGAACTGGACTAGTCCTCCTTCAGCGGCCGCCGGCTGCCGGCAGGTGCCTGGGGAACATTGGGGAGCAGCGCCAGGCAGTCGCTCCACAGGATCCGAGGAATCCGTGGCGCGTCCGCTGTGAGTTCGGAGAACCAGCCGTCCACCATTTCACCCCGGTGTGCCAGCAGGCGCGGCACCGTGACCGGCAGCGGGAAACCGTTGCGCCACACTGCCTTGTAGCTGCCCAGGTTTCCCACGTTCGCGGTCCAGTTCAAGGATTCCCAGCCCAGGGTGTCAAAGGCATATGCAACTGCCAGCCGGACGGCACGGCTCATCAGGCCCTGGCCCCGGAATTCGGGTGAGGTGACGAACCCCAGGCCGCCGGTTCCGGCTCCCTGCCAGCGCAGGTCAATGCTGCCGGCGTACTGCCCATTCGCTTCCATCGCCCAGGAGATGGCGTCCTGCTGCGGTACGCCCACGGCCGAGATATAGGTCATCGCCATCTCCCGGGTGTAGTCCAGCGGCACGGTGGTCCACTGAACCGTCAGCGGGTCACGCGAGCGGGCTACGACGGCGTCCGCATCCGCGGTGAGATGCGGCCGCAGCAGCAGCGTCTCATCCTGCAGCAGCGGGATCTGGAAGACCATTTTTCCAAGGTACCGCGGCGTCCTTCCCCGGCGGCATCTTAGACTGCCTAGATGGCAGCCTCCCCGCCCGATCCTTCCCGGGACACTCCGGAGATTCCGGACGCCCTGGCCGGGGCGCGCATCTACGCGCAGCTGAAGCCCGACGCCGCCGGGCTGGCAGAGCTGGCGCGGCTGCAGTACGAGGCGCGGGAGCTGGTGCCCAGGGCCCGGGCCGTGAGTTCCGGACGGCTGCACCTGACGCTGATTCACTTCGGCAAGGCGGATGAGGCCTATGGCCGGCTGGCGCAGGCCACCGGAGTAAGCCCCGGGACGTTCGGGCGGGCGCTTGCCGCGTATCTTGCTGCTACGGAGGCCGCGCTGCCGGACCATGATTTTCTGCTGACCCCGGTTGGGCTGGCCGGGTTTGGGCTCAACGGAACTACGCTGGCGGTTGAGTGCAGCCCTGTTCCCGAACTACAGGACGTGCACGCCGTCCTGTATGCCCTGCTGCTGGAGTTCCTTGCCGCCTGCGGGGTTGCGGACCCGGGAGCCTATGCGGCGCAGGACCCGGCGCTGGAGTTCTCGGCGGTGCTGCGGCCGCATATCAGCATCCTGCATGGCTTCCGCCTGCCCGCTGAAGCAGCTGGCAAAATGCCTGTAGTTGCACCGGAGCCGCTGCGGCTGACTCCGCTGCCGGTTCTGTACCGGGCCTGAGCCTGCCGGGGTTGCCCCTGGGGAGTTCCTAGCCGACCGCTACACCCCTTGAGTGCGTCCCGGCGTCCGCGGTCGTGCACGACCTGGACAGCGTCATCACCCTGGGTTGGGCTGGGTTGGACGGGCAGGGCGGTGCGGCCGGGCTGGGCGGTGCGGCCGCAGGCCGGTAACGGTCCGGTAGCGGTCCGCGGGGCGTCGAGGGTGTCCGGACTGTCCTCACACATAATCGTTGAGGCGGTCGCGCTGGGTGGCCGCGAAATGGGGGGAAATGAAGCGCTTCAATCCGAGCTGGGCCGCGTGGCCTCTCATGATTTTCATAGGAATGTTCATCGCGTTTTGGCCTGAGGGCGTATGCAAGGTAGCGACTGCGGGAAGATGCGGGCTGACCGACCTGCAGAACGCTGGCTACAACACCAGCTTATTCGGATTTGCGATAGCGGCTGCCTCGATCTTGATGCTCGTGTTCGACTCCAGGTTCAGCCTGATCACGCCCCGGGAATGGATTGAAAGCTCCATCGCCTCGGTGCTTGCTGCTGTACTCAGTCTCCTCTTTATGCCGGCAGAGACCCCGCTGGACTGGCTGCTCACAGCGATGGTTATCCTCCTAAGCGCGACGGCATGCCTCGCAGCTTCCAAGGGGATCACTGCCTGGGTGATGAAACATAAGAATGGGGCATCAAAGCCCGAGTCCGCCCCGCCGCACCCGCTGGATTGCGTGGGGCCTGATACCCGTCCGCTGAAGGCTGGCGAACACGTCGTCGCGGCTGCTCTCGTTGGTGCTGTGCTCCTCCAGGGGAAGCGCCGATGATGCGCCGCTACCGACCTGCTGCAGCTGCTCTTCTCCTGCTGCTGGGCGTGACCGCGTGCACGCCGTCGGAGGCTGCCACTGCCGGCACCCCTGAACCGGTCCCGATGAGCACGGAGAGCCCGGAACCACCAATCCCGGAGTCTGTCGCTCCGCTGGCTCCCGTCCCGGAACCTGAGCCCGAACCGCCGGCAAAGGCTGCCGTCGGTACCTCACTGGCACAGTTGGACACCATCCCCATCAAGGGCCGTGCACCGAAGACCGGGTATGACCGTGACCAGTTCGGGCCTGCCTGGAAGGACATGGACCGCAACGGCTGCGACACCCGCAATGACATCCTGCTCCGCGACCTGGAGTCCGTCGCGTTCAAACCGGGCACGAACAACTGTGTCGTGGCCACCGGTACCCTGCTGGATCCGTTCACCGGTTCAGTGATCAGTTTTGTGCGCGGCCAGAGCACCTCCAACGCAGTGCAGATCGACCATGTCGTTGCCCTTTCGGACGCCTGGCAGAAGGGCGCGCAGCAGCAGGCTCCCGGCCAGCGCGAAGCGTTCGCCAATGATCCGCTGAACCTGCTGGCCGTCGACGGGCCTTCGAACGGATCCAAGGGTGACGGGGACGCTGCCACGTGGCTGCCGCCGAACCGCGGGTTCAGGTGTGAATATGTGGCCCTGCAGACCGCGGTGAAGGCCAAGTACGGACTCTGGATGACCCAGGCCGAGTCGGATGCCATCCGCGGAATCTTCACGTCGTCGTGCCCTGATCACCTGGTTCCGGCCGGCGGCGGAGTCGTGGTTGCCCCCGAACCTGCCCAGCAGCCCGTACAGGCACCAGCACCAGCACCAGCACAGGCACCAGCACCGGCTCCAGCCCCTGCTGCACCCGGGAACGTTTCCTACGCGAATTGCTCGGCCGTGAGGGCTGCCGGTGCGGCACCGATCCGGGCGGGTGATCCCGGCTTTGAACCGAAGTTCGACCGGGACGCCGATGGCATCGGCTGCGAGTAGCGTCACACATCAGAGGCATGGGCCGGAAAGCCACGGTCCATGCCTCTGATGTGTGACTACTAGGGGATGATCCTGATCCATTGCATCCCAGGGAACTCTGAGTAGATCCCATGGCCGGGTCTGGCTCTGCGCGGTGCCCGGTGCGGTTTCTGTCCGCCTGAGCTTTGAGCGGAGGTCCGGGTGAAGCCGTGTCCTCTCCTGCACAGCACGCAGCCGGGCTACCGCCGGGCCGCGGCCATCCCCACAGCTTGTAAGTCCTGTTGGGGCCTCAGGCATCCGCGGTGAGACTCGGAACATGAAAGCCAAAGACCAGCTGGGCCGGAGCGGTGAGGAGCTTGCCGCCCAGTATCTTGCCGCCGCCGGGTATGACGTGCTGGAACGTAACTGGCGGTGCCGCCAGGGGGAGATCGATCTGGTGGCCAGGGACGGGAACACATTGGTCATAGCCGAGGTGAAGACCCGTTCGTCCCTGGACTATGGGCACCCGTTCGAGGCTGTCAGTGCCGCCAAGCTCGCACGTCTGTATCTGCTGGCCGCGGCCTGGACCCGGGAGCATTCCGCGGTGCGGAGCAGCTGGCGGGTGGACGCAGTCTCCGTCCTGCTGCCCGGTGGGGACCGGCCGCCGGTGATCGAGCACCTGAAGGGAATCGGCTGATGGGTCTGGGTCGGACGTACGGGGTGGGTCTGATTGGTTTGGAAGGCCGGATTGTCGAGGTAGAGGCGGACATTGGCCAGTCACTTCCGGCGTTCATTCTGCTGGGTCTGCCGGACGCGTCGCTGAACGAGTCCCGGGACCGGGTGAAGTCAGCGGCCAAGAACGCCGGGCTGCCCCTGAGCCGGCGGAAGATCACCGTGAACCTGATGCCGGCGGACGTCCACAAGCGGGGTTCCGGATTCGACCTGGCCATAGTCATGGCCGCACTCGCCGCCGCCGGAGATGTCCGCCGCACCGGCAGGACAGTCTTCCTGGCTGAACTGGGCCTGGATGGACGGCTGCGGCCGCTGCGGGGAGTCCTGCCGTCGGTCATGGCGGCCGTGGACGCCGGCTACCCGGAGATTGCCGTGGCAGCGGATAACGCTGCCGAAGCTGCGCTGGTACCGGGAGCACAGGTTAGGGGATTCACCTCGCTGGCCGCTGTGGCGCAGGCTTTCGGCGCCCGTCCGGATGCCCTGGTCTTTCCTGCTGAAGTTTCCCCGCCAGGAACGGTAAACACCGACGGTGAGCCGCTGCCCCCGGCTCGTCCTGACCTGGCAGATATTGCCGGGCAGGATGAGGCGCGGTTTGCCCTGGAAGTCGCGGCGGCCGGTGCCCATCACCTCCTGATGACGGGCCCGCCCGGTGCGGGAAAGACCATGCTGGCCGAGCGCCTTCCCGGGCTGCTGCCGGACCTGTCCGACACCCCGGCCATGGAAGTCACCGCCATCCACTCACTCAGCGGCGAGGCATCACACTGCACCAGTCTGATCCGCCGCCCGCCCTTTGAGAGTCCTCATCACACCGCCACCGCAGCGGCAGTCATTGGAGGCGGAAGCGGAATACCCCGCCCCGGAGCAGCGTCCCGTGCCCACAGGGGAGTGCTGTTCCTGGACGAAGCCCCCGAATATGACGCACGGGTGCTGGACGCGCTCCGGCAGCCGCTGGAGAGTGGCCGGCTGGTGCTGCACCGTGCCGCCGGAACCGCTGTCTACCCCGCCCGGTTCCAGCTGGTACTCGCTGCCAACCCCTGTCCCTGCGGGCTGGCCAGCGGAAAAGGAACCGAATGCACCTGTACGCCGCAGCAGCGGCGGCGCTACTTCAGCAGACTGTCCGGCCCGCTGCTGGACCGGGTGGACCTGCAGTTGGAGATCCGGCGCGTCTCCCTTCAGGACTTCACCGCCGCCGGGACAGCAGAACCGAGTGGCTGCGTCGCTCTTCGGGTGGCCCAGGCACGGGAGCAGCAGCAGGAAAGACTCGGGCCACTGGGTTGCGGGACCAATGCAGAGGTACCCGGGGCGGTGCTGCGCGGTGCCCTCCGGCCTTCCCGTTCCAGCACCGCCGCGCTGGACCGGGCTCTGGACCGGCAGACACTGACGGCCCGGGGATACGACCGGGTACTGCGGGTGGCCTGGTCGGTAGCGGACCTGGCCGGACACAGCTGTCCCGACGCCGACGACATTGGCCAGGCACTTGGTTTCCGGCAGCAGGCGGTGGCGGCATGAGCCCGCTGGAACCCATACTGCTGGCACGGGCGGCGCTGTCCCGGCTGATTGAGCCCTCGGATACTGTGGGGCAAGCCCTGGTGGCTGCGGCCGGACCAGAAACAGCAGCGCTCGTGGCAGCCGGCCGCCAGCGTGCCGGGACCACGCTGCGCCGGGACGTCGGCGCGCTGCTGGAAGAGCGGGGCGTGCGCGGCACGGACCGCGTCTTTGCGGAGGCGCTGGAGCGCTGGCATCCCCGCGCAGCAGACTTGGCGCCGCACCGGGACCTGCAGACCGTTCACCGTTTTGGCGGCAGAATGCTCGTCCCGGAGGACGCCGACTGGCCCTCCGCCCTGGCGGACCTGGGACAGGCAATGCCGTTCTGTCTCTGGACCCGAGGCAGCGGAAGCATTCCTGAACTCGGCCGGTGCCTGGCGCTGGTGGGATCACGAGACGCCACCTCCTACGGTCTGGCAGTTACTGGTGACCTGGCTGCCGGCCTGGTCCAGCGCGGCCGTACCGTCATCTCCGGCGGCGCCTACGGCATCGATGCGCAGGCACATCGTTCCGCGCTCGCCGTAGGTGGAATCCAGCAAGGCCCCCAAACACGTGCTGCCCGCGGCGGCAACCGTCCCTCCGGTGCGGGCAGCACCGCTCCGCCAACCATTGCAGTGCTGGCGGGAGGGGTGGACCGGTTTTATCCCGCCGGGAATGAAGATCTGCTGCGCGCGGTAGCTGACACAGGGCTGATCCTGAGCGAGGTGCCGCCTGGCTCAGCTCCAACCCGCTGGCGGTTCCTGCAGCGGAACCGGCTCATCGCAGCGCTGGCCGCCGCGACGGTCGTGGTGGAAGCGCGCTGGCGCTCCGGTGCTCTGAACACCGCACACCACGCAGCAGAACTGGGCAGGGGAGTGGGGGCGGTGCCCGGGTCCGTCTATTCGGCCAATTCCGCCGGCTGCCACCGGCTGCTGCGCGAGGGCAGCGCGGCGTGTGTGAGCGACGCTGCGGAGGTCCTGGAACTCTCCGACCCGTTTGTTCTCGCCCCTGAGGACAACACAGATGGTCCAGGCCGCGCGGGCGCACTGGCTGACCACGACGGCCTGAGTGTGGAAGACATTCTGCTGCTGGATGCCCTGCCCCTGCGCAAAGCCGTGCCGCCGCAGAAGCTCTCGGCTGTGGCTGGACTCGGTCCTGCGGCAGTCCGCGCCGGACTTGCACGGCTTGAACTCTCCGGGCTCGCCCGGCGAACAGGGGAGGGACTCTGGCAGCGAGCCAAACGGCCCGGCCAAACCGAGGCACCACCAAATCCGCTATCTGAAGGAGATTGACATGCGCACCCACAAAGTCATCTATTCGCCCCTGGGCATCCTGACCCTCGTCGCGGAAGGCGGAATGCTGATAGCGGTCGAGGCCGCACCCACAGACTTCCTGCCCCGGGACGCTGCCCGGCTGGGGCTGGCCGCGGAGGACGGGTTCGAAGCCGCGGAACGGCAGCTCGAAGAGTACTTCTCCGGACGCCGGTGCTGCTTTGACCTGCCGGTGTCCCAAACAGGCACACCCTTCCAGGAACAGGTCTGGCGGGCCGTCAAAGCCATTCCCTACGGCCAGACGAGGACCTACAAGCAGCTGGCGGTTGCGCTGGGTGATGCGTCCAAAGCACGGGGCGTAGGCGCCGCACTTGCCCGCAACGCGCTGGGAATCGTAGTGCCGACGCACCGGGTGGTAGGGACAAAGGGTGCGCTGACCGGCTACTCCGCTGGGATCGATGCCAAGCGGGCGCTCTTGGAGCTTGAATCGGCCCCGGCGAATGAGGTGCTGCGCCAGCAGTGCTCGGGCGCCGGTGTGCCTGCTTGAAGCAGGGCAGGAAAGCGGGGAAGGTGGATCCGTGGGCAATTCCAGCGATTCAAGCAATTCCGGTCCGCAGGAGGGCGCAGCCGGCCCGCGGAAGTCCCGGCCACCGGAGTTCGTCCGTGCGCTGGAGGAATTCTGCAGCTACCTGGCCTTGGAACGCGGACGTTCGGACCACACGGTACGGGCCTACGAAGGCGACATCAGCGGACTGCTGGACTACACCGCCGGAATGGGACTCAGCAGCCTGGCCGAAATCGACCTCTCCGTCCTGCGCGGGTGGCTCGGCAAGCTCAGCGACAGCGGGCTGGCACGGGCCACCATTGCCCGCAGGGCAGCCACCGCACGTTCATTCACCGGCTGGGCACTGCGTGAAGAATTGATCCCGGCCGATCCCGCATTGCGTCTCAAAGCTCCCAAGCGCACCAAAACCCTCCCCGGGGTTCTGCGCCCCGCCCAGATCGACACCCTGTTTGAAACCCTGGCCGCAGCGGCAGCCGAAGGAGATGCCCTGGCCGTGAGGGACCGTGCCCTGGTGGAACTGCTGTACGCCACCGGCATCCGGGTGGGGGAGCTGGCGGGGCTGGATGTGGATGACCTGGACCAGGACCGTCGGACCCTGCGCGTGCTTGGCAAGGGCAATAAGGAAAGGACAGTTCCTTATGGACTGCCGGCAGCCCTCGCAGTGGATGACTGGCTGCGCCGCGGCCGGCCGGCAGTGGTCCGGACAGATAGCGGCCCTGCCCTTTTCCTTGGCATGCGCGGCCGCCGCATCGACCAGCGGCAGGTCCGGGCGGTCACGGCTGCACTCTTCGAAGCACTCGGAGACACTTCTGCCAGCGGGCCGCACGCGCTGCGGCACAGCGCAGCCACCCATCTGCTGGACGGGGGAGCGGATCTGCGCAGCGTGCAGGAAATCCTCGGCCACAGCAGCCTTGCTACCACCCAGCTGTACACCCATGTTTCCGTGGACCGGCTGCGCAGGAGCTACCAGCAGGCCCACCCCAGGGCCTGAGCGGACACAGCCCTTTAGGGCAGCGAAAAACCACTTACAGCCAAGTAGTTTCATTGGCGTAATTGCGTAACATGCGGCACAATGATGCTAGGTCTCACGCCGGCAGCTTAAACGCAGGTCGGCAGCGAGGGTTTCAGGGCTTAGAACTTCAGTAACCATCCCGTTCAGTGCAGGTCGTTGGGGAAGACGCACCTACAGCTACGGAGGATGGAATGACTGTTGTGATGGCGCACGGCGTATTGTTCGTGCACTCAGCCCCTTCTGCGTTGTGCCCGCATATTGAGTGGGCCATCGAATCCGTCGTTGAAAAGCGGACGGATTTCGAGTGGACCCCTCAGCCTGCTGCCCCCGGCATGGTCCGGGCCGAGCTCGCCTGGGCCGGACCGCAGGGAACCGGGTCGCTGCTCGCCTCGGCCCTGCGCGGCTGGGCGCATCTTCGCTATGAAGTCACCGAGGAACCCAGCGCCGGTGCTGACGGCAGCCGCTGGTCCCACACCCCCGAACTCGGCATCTTCCACGCAACCACCGACGTCCACGGCAACATCATGGTCTCCGAAGACCGCATCCGGTACGCCTATGAAAACGGTGCCGGCGATCCGGCAGCCGTCTACCACGAACTTTCGCTGGCACTCGGCGAGGCCTGGGACGACGAACTGGAACCCTTCCGCCATGCAGCAGACGGTGCGCCAGTGCGTTGGCTCCACCAGGTCGGCTGACCTCCACAGCACGTTCCGCAGATTTTCTCCGCAGCAAAATGGCCGGGTCCCCTGAATCGGGGGACCCGGCCATTGCAGTTAGCGCTGGTGAATGCGCCTACTAGTGGTTTCGCAGGGCCACGACGGCGTTGTGTCCGCCGAATCCGAACGAGTTGTTCAGGGCCACGATGTCACCCGCAGGCAGATCCCGGGCCGTGGTCACCACGTCCAGCGGAATCTCGGGATCCTGGTTGTCCAGGTTGATGGTTGCAGGTGCCTGGCGGGTGAAAACAGCCATGGCGGTCAGCACAGCCTCGACGGCCCCGGAGGCACCGAGCAGGTGGCCGGTCTGGGACTTGGTCGCAGAGACTGCGACGTTGTCGACGTGCGCACCCAGAGCGGACTTGAGCGCGGTGTATTCCGGCTTGTCTCCCACCGGAGTGGACGTGGCGTGCGCGTTGACATGGACAACGTCCTCGGCGTGGGCACGGGCGTCGTACATGGCAGCCTTGAGCGCACGGGTGGCACCCAGGCCCTCGGGATCCGGGGCGGTGATGTGGTAAGCGTCGGCAGTGACTGCTGTTCCGGCGAGTTCGGCGTAAATACGAGCCCCACGGGCCAGTGCATGTTCTTCGGCCTCAAGGACCAGGGCTCCGGCGCCTTCGCCCATGACAAAGCCGTCACGGTCCTTGTCGTAGGGGCGAGAGGCCCGCTCCGGATCGTCGTTGCGCCGTGAGAGTGCCTGCATGGAGGCGAAGGAAGCCAGCGGCATGGGGTGGATGGCTGCTTCTGCGCCGCCGCACACCACAATGTCTGCTTTGCCGGAACGGATCAGTTCAAGTCCCTGGTGCAGCGACTCAGTACCCGACGCGCATGCCGACACCGGGGTGTGGGCTCCGGCGCGGGCGCCAAGGTCAAGACTCACGGCAGCGGCGGGGCCGTTCGGCATCAGCATGGGAACGGTCATGGGCAGGACCCGGCGCGGTCCCTTTTCCCGCAGGGTGTCCCAGGCATCGAGCAGGGTCCAGACCCCGCCGATCCCGGTGGCAAAGGAGACTGCCAGCCGGTCGTGGTCGATGTCCGCTTCTTCCAGGCCGGAGTCGGCCCAGGCCTCGCGGGAGGCGACGACGGCGAACTGGGTGGAAGGATCCATCCGCTTGGCCTCCACACGGGAGAGCACCTCAGTGGCCGGGGTGGAGACGCGTGCGGCGAAGGTGACCGGCAGGGCGTACTTCTCAACCCAGTCGTCTTCCAGCGTGCGGGCGCCGGAGACGCCTACCAGGGCGTTCTTCCACATGGTCGGGACATCTCCGCCGATCGGCGTGGTTGCGCCGAGGCCGGTAATGACTACTTTGCGGGCCATGATTCACTCTCTCGGAAAATTGGGGGCGCACCGTGATGCTGGTGCAGCGGGTGGTGCTGAAAAGGGCGGCCCACGCCGCCGGCCCCCCGCGCCAACTACACCAG
>NZ_JAXIOM010000009.1:0-83377 GCF_049311025.1 Arthrobacter sp. 3Tela_A | reverse complement strand
CCCCCCCGGCCCGCGGGGGGGCCCCCTTCTGCGTACCCGGACCTCGGAGGACAGAAGAGGTCTGAACACCCTGACAGCGCGCAGTATGGGCGCGAACCGCCGGGCAGAAGGGAAAACGCGTCCCTGTGCGGCATCGGACACGAGTATGTTAAAGCCCCAAGCCAGCGCAGGGTTCGCCGGTTGGAGCAGCGCAGAAATCCGCGCTCCTGCCCGGCCCGTCGAGGCCGGCGTTTCGCCGGAGCTGGTCTTCTGGTGGCAGAATAGGCGCGGGGGTTGCGCCTGTTCCCCAGCCCGGTGATGCGTATCCCTGTATTTCCGGCCTCCCGGCGACCACATGCTTTAAGGACACTTCTATGACACGACTGTTTGGTACCGACGGCGTTCGGGGTCTGGCCAACGGACTGATCACGGCCGAGGTGGCCCTTGGACTGGCCCAGGCGGCCGCAGTGGTGCTGGGACACCGCCAGGTACCGGCAGGCAAGCGTCCGGTTGCTGTTGTGGCACGCGACCCCCGGATCAGCGGCGACTTCATCTCCGCCGCAGTGGAGGCAGGCCTCGCGAGCTCCGGCGTCGACGTCTATGACGCGGGCATCCTCCCCACGCCCGCGGCGGCGTTCCTCGTAGCCGACCTCGATGCGGACTTCGGCGTCATGATCTCGGCCTCGCATAATGCCGCACCGGACAACGGCATCAAATTCCTCGCCCGAGGCGGCCAGAAGCTCGACGATGCCCTCGAAGACGCCATCGAAGCAGAAATGGACGCTCCGAGCCTGCGCCCCACCGGCGCCGGTGTCGGCAGGATTAAACGTTTCGCGGACGCCGAGGACCGCTATGTCGTTCACCTGCTGCAGACCCTTCCCAACCGCCTTGACGGGCTAAAGGTAGTCCTGGACTGCGCGCACGGTGCTGCCAGCGGCTGCTCGCCCCAGGTCTTCGCCGACGCCGGCGCAGAAGTGATCGTCATCGGCGCGGATCCGGATGGCATCAACATCAACGACGGTTACGGGTCAACCCATCTGGGCCCCCTCCAGGCCGCTGTCCAGGAGCACGGTGCGGACCTCGGCATCGCCCATGACGGCGACGCCGACCGCTGCCTTGCCGTGGATGCGGATGGCGGGATCGTGGACGGTGACCAGATTATGGCCATCATGGCCGTAGCCATGAAAGCGTCGGGTGAACTGAAGGACGACGCCCTCGTAGCCACAGTCATGAGCAACCTTGGCCTCAAGCTGGCCCTTCGTGAGGCCGGTATCTCCATCCGGGAGACCGGGGTAGGGGACCGGTACGTCCTGGAAGCCATGCGTGAAGGCGGCTACAGCCTGGGCGGAGAACAGTCCGGCCACGTCATTTTCTCCAAGTACGCCACCACAGGTGACGGTGTGCTCACGGGACTGCAGCTCGCTGCGCAGGTGGCCAAGACCGGACGCAGCTTAAAGCAGCTTGCCAGCATCATGGACAAGCTTCCGCAGGTGCTCATCAACGTCAAGAACGTGGACAAGACAGCAGCCGCTACCAACGAAGCCGTCCGCCAGGCGGTAATCGACGCCCAGGAGAAGCTTGGGGAAACCGGACGCGTCCTGCTGCGTCCCTCGGGCACCGAACCCCTGGTACGGGTGATGGTGGAGGCAGCGGACATGGAAACAGCGCAGAACGTTGCTGCCAGGCTGGCAGCAGTGGTGGAAGCGAACCTGTCGCTGAAAGCTTCCGAGGGCGCAGGCGTCTAGTCCCGGGCCGGTCGAAACGCGGCTAGTGTTTCGGCCCGCCAGGTGACTGTGCGGTAAGCGCATCCCGGATTTCGGTCAGCAGCATGACCTGCGGATCCGCGCTCTGCTCCGGGGTGATTCCGAGCCGCCGGTTCCTGCGTTCGATCATCTTGTTCATGGGCAGCACGATCGCGAAGTACACGGCTGCCGCAATGAGCAGGAAGTTGACGACGGCAGTAAGCAGGACGCCGAACTGAATCTGGTTGCCGTTAAAGTCAACCGCGGCGAAGCTGTCGAAGTTCGGCGAGCCCACGAGCCCGGAGATGAACGGCATAAGCACCGCATTGACCAGAGCGTTCACCACGGTCGTAAAGGCCGCGCCGATGATCACGGCAACCGCCAGGTCCAGGACATTGCCCTTCATGATGAAGTCTTTGAATCCCTTTAGCATGTCGCCAGAGTAGCCGCCGGAAGGCCCGGCTACACCGTCATGTCCGAAGATTTCAGGTCTTGCGCAGCAACATGCGCCGGACGGAGTGGTCGGCGTCCTTGGTGAGTACCAGCTGGGCCCGTCCGCGCGTGGGCAGGACATTGGTGACCAGGTTGGGTTCGTTGATGCGCTTCCAGATGTCCAGTGCCGTCTGGCGGGCTTCATGGTCTGTCAGGGCAGCGTAGCGGTGGAAGTAGGACGCCGGATTCGCGAACGCTCCGCTGCGCAGGGACTGGAACCGCTGCACGTACCACTCTTCGATGTAGGAGGTCCGGGCATCGACGTAGATGGAGAAGTCGAAGAAGTCGCTCAGGGCCAACCCGGACCGGCCGTCCGGGCGCGTGCGGGCCGGGGCCAGCACGTTCAACCCTTCGACGATCAGGACGTCCGGACGCCGGACGACGATTTCTGAGTCCGGAACAATGTCATAGGTGAGGTGGGAGTACCGGGGAGCACGGACTTCCTCGGCTCCGGACTTCACAGCGCTGACAAAGCGCAGCAGCCGGCGGCGGTCGTAGCTCTCCGGGAAGCCTTTGCGTTGCATCAGGCCGCGGCGCTTGAGCTCCTCGTTGGGGTAGAGGAAGCCGTCAGTGGTGATCAGTTCCACGTTCGGTGTGTCCGGCCAGCGGCGGAGCATTTCCCGCAGCACACGGGCTGTAGTGGATTTGCCTACTGCCACCGAACCGGCGACGCCGATCACGAACGGTGTGCGGGTGGTCTGTTCGCCCAGGAAAGTTGTGGTGGCGCTGTGCAGCTTGCCGGCAGCGGCAACGTAGAGATTCAGCAGCCGGGACAGCGGAAGGTAGACCTCCCGTACCTCATCCAGATTCAGCTGGTCCCCGAGTCCGCGCAGACGGGTGATGTCTTCCTGGTTCAGCGGAGATTCGATTTCGTGGGACAGGCGTGACCAGGTCTGCCGGTCCAGTTCAACGAACGGAGTGAAGTTTGTCTCTTGGCCGTTGCTGGACGTTGGCTTTGGGGTTGGTTCGGTCACTCTAGGAATTGTGCACTGCCCCGCCGGTCTATCCAAACGGTGAAGGACTCGGGCCCTGCAGGCCGCCGGGCAGCGTTTACTGCCGCAGCGGCTGCTGCCGGTACTCTTAGAGGCATGTGTGGAATCGTAGGTTATACCGGCCGCCCGGGCGCAGCCGCAGCAATTGGACACAACGCCCTGGACGTTGTCATGGAAGGCCTGAAGCGCCTTGAATACCGTGGCTACGACTCGGCAGGCGTTGCTGTGCTGACTTCCGGCGGCATCGAGTCCCGGAAGAAGTCCGGCAAGCTGGCGAACCTGATGGCGGAGCTGGACGCCGCGCCGCTGCCCGAAGCAACCACCGGTATCGGCCACACCCGCTGGGCCACCCACGGCGGCCCGACCGACGGCAACGCCCACCCGCACCTGGCGGACAACGACCGCCTTGCGCTGATCCACAACGGCATCATCGAGAACTTTGCCGAGCTCAAGGAAGAGCTCCTGGCCGCCGGTACCGTGTTCCGCTCCGAAACTGACACTGAGGTGGCTGCTGCACTGCTGGGCCGCATTTACGCCGGCGACGGCGGTCGGGACCTCACCCTGAGCATGCAGCTTGCGTGCCAACGGCTTGAAGGCGCCTTCACCCTGCTTGCCGTCCACGCTGACTCCCCGGACACCGTGGTGGCCGCGCGCCGGAACTCTCCGCTCGTCGTCGGCCTGGGCGACGGCGAGAACTTCCTCGGGTCCGATGTCTCCGGCTTCATCGACTTCACCCGCCGGGCTGTTGAACTGGGACAGGACCAGATTGTCACCATCACCCCGGACTCGGTGGAGATTACCGATTTCCACGGAGCGCCTGCCAAGGGCACCGAGTTCGATGTGAACTGGGACGCCGCTGCCGCGGAAAAGGGCGGCTATGACTCCTTTATGGAAAAGGAGATCAATGACCAGCCGCAGGCTGTAGCGGATACCCTGCTGGGACGGTCGGACGCTGACGGCCGCCTGACGCTGGATGAGCTCCGGGTCAGCCCGGAGGAACTGAAGTCGATCAGCAAGATCATGGTCCTGGCCTGCGGTACATCCGCGTACGCCGGCCAGGTGGCCAAGTACGCCATCGAGCATTGGTGCCGCATTCCCGTTGAGGTCGAACTCAGCCATGAGTTCCGCTACCGGGACCCGATCGTTAATTCCAATACGCTGATCGTGGCGATCTCCCAGTCGGGGGAGACCATGGATACGCTCATGGCCGTCCGCTACGCCAAGGAACAGGGCGCCAAGGTCCTGGCCATCTGCAACACCAACGGTTCCACCATTCCGCGTGAGGCAGACGCCGTCCTGTACACCCACGCCGGACCGGAAATCGCGGTCGCGTCCACGAAGGCATTCCTGGCGCAGATCACCGCCACCTACCTCCTGGGCCTGTACCTGGCGCAGATCCGCGGCAACAAGTTCCAGGGCGAGATCAAGGACATCCTGGCCGACCTGGGCAAGGTTCCGGCCAAGATCCAGCATGTGCTGGACAGCGCAGAGGAAATCAAGGAACTGGGCAACCTGATGTCCAGCGCCTCCTCCGTACTGTTCCTGGGCCGGCACGTTGGCTTCCCGGTAGCCATGGAAGGTGCCCTGAAGCTGAAGGAACTGGCCTACATCCATGCTGAAGGCTTCGCCGCCGGTGAGCTCAAGCACGGACCGATCGCGCTGATCGAAGAAGGCCAGCCGGTCTTCGTTGTGGTGCCGTCGCCGCGCGGCCGTGATTCGCTGCACGCCAAGGTGGTTTCCAACATCCAGGAAATCCGCGCCCGCGGCGCCAAGACCATCGTGATAGCCGAAGAGGGCGACGACGCCGTGAAGGCCTACGCGGAGCACGTCTTCTACGTGCCTGAAACGCCAACCCTGCTGGCGCCGCTGCTGACCACGGTTCCGCTGCAGATCTTCGCCTGTGCCCTGGCCACTGCCAAGGGATACGACGTGGACCAGCCGCGCAACCTGGCCAAGTCCGTCACCGTCGAATAATTCGAAACCAGCCGTCAGCCGAGGGACCAGGGGGAGCAGCATGATTGTCGGTATCGGAGTGGACGTGGTGGACGTCCCGAGGTTCGGCCGCCAGCTGGAACGGACCCCCGGGCTGCGTGCCCGGCTGTTCGTCCCGGCTGAACGTGAACTGAACCTGCGTTCGCTTGCAGCCCGGTTCGCGGCAAAGGAAGCCGTAGCCAAGGCGCTTGGCGCACCGGCAGGCATGAACTGGCAGCACTGCCAGATTGAGCTGGACGCCGCCGGAGCGCCCCGGGTCCGGGTCGAGGGCACTGTAGCGGCCGCTGCGGAAGCCCGCGGTGTTCGGGTCTGGCACCTGTCGCTAAGCCATGACGGCGATCTTGCCACTGCCATGGTGGTCGCTGAAGGCTAGTCTGTACGCATGATCAGTGCGTACTCCGGGACCGCGGTCCGGGCTGCCGAGCGTCCGCTGCTGGACGAAGGCGCCGGGGCAGAGCTTATGCAGCTGGCAGCCCACGGGCTCTACACTGCCGCGGCACGTCTGGTTAAGGAGCGGCGGGGCCGGCTCTACGGTTCCCGGTGCGTGGTCCTTGCCGGCGCCGGCAACAACGGGGGAGATGCCCTGTATGCCGCCGTCAGGCTGCTGCGGCGCGGTTGTGCTGCCACCGCCGTCCTCACCTCCTCTTCCGCGCACCCCGATGCCCTGGCAGCGTTCCGGACCGGCGGCGGACGGATTCTGGCCCTGGCTGAGGAAAACCTCGACGAAGCCCTGCGGCTTTGCGGAGACGCGGACCTGGTTTTGGACGGCATCCTCGGGACCGGCGGCAAAGGGGGCCTGCGCGGCCCCGCAGCCGGTCTTGCCGCCCTGGCACCGGCGCGGCTGCGCCGCGGCCAGGCCCCCGCCGTCGTCGCCTGCGACCTTCCCAGCGGTATCGACGCGGACACGGGGCAGGCACCCGGACCTCACCTGAGCGCGGACCTGACGGTGACTTTCGGTGCGCTGAAGGCCGGGCTGACGGCCGGCCCCGGAGCCGTGGCATCGGGGCGCCTTGAAGTTGTCGACATCGGGATTTCTTCCTATCTGGGCGTTCCGGCCGTCCAGCGGCTCCTGACGCCGGACATTGCGGCGCTGCTGCCGCAGCCTGCCGCCGGAGACCAGAAATACACCAGGGGGGTGCTGGGCATAGCCGCCGGATCCGAAACGTATCCCGGGGCGGCCGTACTGGCTACCGGCGCTGCCCTGGCAACCGGCACCGGGATGGTGCGGTACCTGGGTCCGGAGCCCGTGCGCCGGCTGATCAACCAGACCCATCCGGAAGCTGTCTGCGCAGACAGCACGGTATCCCTCACCCATGTCCAGGCCTGGGTTGCCGGGCCCGGTGCCGGAACGGATGAAGCGCAGCGGCGCCGCGCGGTGGACGCGATGGCTTCCGGGCTGCCGTGCGTGATCGACGCCGATGCCCTCTCCGCCGTCGAACCGGGCCTGGGCCCGCAGGTGATCCTGAGCCCGCACGCCGGTGAACTCTCAGCCCTGCTGGGCCGGCTCGGCGAATCAGCGGCGCGGGCTGCGATCGAGGCCGATCCGCTGACCTGGGTGCAGAAAGCTGCCGAACTGACCGGCGCCACCGTCCTCCTGAAGGGATGGGCGACACTGGTTGCTGCGCCCGACGGCGGCGGTGTCTACAGCCAGGCAGAGGCAACACCCTGGCTGGCCACTGCGGGCAGCGGGGACACCCTCTCCGGCATCCTGGGTGCCATGCTCTCCACAGGTCCGGAATCCGCCCCGGAACCGGGCTACTACGCGCGCGTCGCAGCGGCGGCAGCCAGCATCCACGGACGTGCCGGCACGCTCGCCGCACGCCAGGGGCCGGTGCAGCCCGCCCTTCTGCCCGAAGCCGTCCGGCAGGTGATCTCCGCCATCACCCAGTGGCGCCCCGGGTCCGGGGAAGCTGGCATACTGTAGAAAAGTAAGCAGGCATAGTATTTTGCCTGCCAACCACCGCAGTCAGGAGCTTTGAATGGAAGTGTGGCCCGGAGATGCCTACCCGTTGGGAGCAACCTACGACGGAAACGGCACGAATTTCGCCCTCTACAGCGAAGTCGCGGATTCCGTAACTCTCTGCCTGTTCGGCGACGACGGCTCCGAATCCTGTATTCCGCTGACCGAAGTGGACGGTTACGTGTGGCACTGCTACCTGCCGCATGTGGTGCCCGGCCAGAAATACGGCTACCGGGTGGACGGACCGTACGATCCCGCGCAGGGGAACCGCTGCAATCCCAACAAGCTCCTGCTGGACCCCTACGCGAAGGCCGTCTCGGGCCAGGTGGAATGGGACCAATCCCTGTTCGGCTACAACTTCGGCGACGAGGACTCACGCAATGACGAGGACTCCGCGCCGCACATGATGAAAGCCGTGGTGGTCAACCCGTTCTTCGACTGGGACGGAGACCGGCGTCCGCGCACCGAGTACCACCAGTCCGTAATCTACGAGGCACACGTCAAGGGCCTCACCGAGCAGCACCCCGAGGTTCCAGAGGATCAGCGTGGAACCTACGCCGGCATAGCGCACCCTGCCGTAATCTCACACCTGCAGAAACTGGGCGTGACCGCCCTGGAGCTTATGCCGGTGCACCAGTTCGTCAACGATTCAACCCTGCAGGAAAAGGGTCTTTCCAACTACTGGGGCTACAACACCATCGGCTTCTTTGCCCCGCAGAACACCTACGGTTCCACCGGCGAGAACGGCCAGCAGGTGCAGGAATTCAAGGCCATGGTGAAGGCCCTGCACACGGCCGGCATCGAAGTGATCCTCGACGTGGTCTACAACCACACCGCCGAAGGCAACCAGCTGGGCCCCACGCTCTCCTTCCGCGGCATCGACAACGCCGCGTACTACCGGCTGGTGGAGGACGACAAGCGGTACTACATGGACTACACCGGCACCGGCAACTCCCTGAACGCGGGCAACCCGCACTCGCTGCAGCTGATCATGGATTCACTGCGTTACTGGGTGACGGAAATGCGCGTTGACGGTTTCCGGTTTGACCTGGCTTCAACCCTGGCCCGCGAGTTCTACGACGTGGACAAGCTCTCCACCTTCTTCGAACTTGTCCAGCAGGACCCCGTTGTCTCCCAGGTGAAGCTGATCGCTGAGCCGTGGGACATTGGCCCCGGCGGCTACCAGGTGGGCAACTTCCCGCCGCAGTGGACCGAATGGAATGGGAAGTACCGCGATACGGTGCGGGATTTCTGGCGGGGAGAGCCCTCCACGCTGGGGGAGTTCGCCTCCCGAATCACTGGTTCCGCTGACCTCTACGAGTCCTCCGGACGCCGCCCGGTAGCCTCCATCAACTTCGTTACCGCCCACGACGGGTTCACCCTGCGCGACCTGGTCTCCTACAACGAGAAGCACAATGAGGCTAACGGGGAAGACAACAACGACGGCGAATCCCACAACCGTTCGTGGAACTGCGGGGCCGAAGGTCCCACGGACGACCCTGCTGTCCTGTCCCTGCGCGCCCGCCAGCAGCGCAACTTCCTGGCCACCCTGCTGCTCTCCCAGGGCGTTCCGATGATCTCCCACGGTGACGAGCTGGGCCGGACCCAGAACGGGAACAATAACGGCTATGCCCAGGACTCCGAACTGACCTGGATCAACTGGGAAAACATGGATACGCCGCTGATGGAGTTCACCGCCGCGGTAAACAAACTGCGCGCCGAGCACCCCACGTTCCGCCGGCGCCGGTTCTTTGACGGGCGCCCGGTGGAACGCGGGGAAGAAGACGTCCTGCCGGACATTGTCTGGCTCAACGACGACGGCACACCCATGAAGCCGGAAGACTGGGACAGCCAGCTTGGCCGTTCCCTGGGTGTCTTCCTGAACGGGCAGGGTATCCGGGGCAACGACCGCCGCGGCCAGCCGATTACGGATGCCAGCTTCCTGCTCTACTTCAACGCAGACGACGACGCCGTAACCGTCACGCTGCCGCCGCAGGAATACGGCGACCTGTGGGACCAGATCATCGACACTGCCGGGGAGGGAGCCGACGCGGATCCCGTTGGCAGCGACGGAAAACTTGAGGTCGCCGCAAAGTCCATGATCGTGCTGCGTGCCCACCCGCAGGAGGAAGAAGTACACGACCATTCAGTAGCGGCTTCCCTGGCAGCGCTGGCCGGGGCAAAGACCCGGGAGGCCACCGTATGAGGGCGCCCCGCTCTACGTACCGGCTGCAGCTGCACGAAGGATTCACCCTGTACGACGCCGCTGCCCTCGTCCCGTACCTGAAGGACCTGGGGGCGGACTGGGTTTATCTCTCGCCGATCCTGACCGCAGAGCGGGGCTCTTCCCACGGCTATGACGTCACGGATCCGTCCGCCGTCGATCCGGCCCGCGGCGGGCCCGAGGGCCTGCGGGCGCTGGCCGACGCCGCACACCAGGCCGGCCTGGGGGTGCTGGCGGACATCGTTCCCAACCACATGGGCGTCGCTACCCCGGCGGCGAACCGGTGGTGGCATTCGGTGCTGCAGGAAGGACGCGGCTCACGGTACGCCGAGGCCTTCGACATTGACTGGGATGCCGGGGCAGGACGGCTCCGGCTGCCCGTGCTCGGCGAGAACAGCGATGCGCTGGATGATCTGCGGATCGAGGACGGCGAGCTGCGCTATTACGAGCAGGCTTTTCCCATCGCTGCGGGAACGTACACTCCCGGCGACACAGCCCGGCAGGTGCATGACAGACAGCACTATGAACTGGTCAGCTGGCGCCGCGCCGATGACGAACTCAACTACCGGCGGTTCTTCGGCGTGAATACGCTGGCCGGTGTCCGGGTTGAAATTCCCTGGGTCTTTGACGAAACCCACGCTGAGATAGGGCGCTGGTTCCGCGAGGGACTGGTGGACGGCCTGCGCATTGACCATCCGGACGGGCTGGCGGACCCAGCCGGTTACCTGGAGCGGCTCAGTGAGCTCACCGGCGGGGCCTACGTGCTGGTGGAAAAAATCCTGGAACCGGGCGAAAAGCTGCCCGAACGCTGGCCCGTGGCAGGGACCACCGGCTACGACGCGCTCGCCGAGGTGGACCGCCTGTTCGTGGACCCGCAGGCCGCGGCACTGCTTACGGATGCGTCCGACGCCGAGCCCTACCGGCACATGATCCATGACACCAAGCGGGCAGTTGCCGATGGGCTGCTGCACTCCGAGGTCCAGCGCCTGGTGAGGCTGCTGCCCGAAGACATTGGACTGGATACAGCCACTGCCGCGGATGCCATAGCCGAGCTGTTGGCGTGCTTCCCGGTCTACCGCAGCTACCTTCCCGACGGCGCCGGCTACCTTGAAGAGGCGGGGCTGAACGCCAGGGTGCGGCGGCCCGACCTGGAACCAGCCTTCGAAGAGCTGCTTCCGCTGCTGCGCGGGAACGGCGCAGGTTCCTCCGGCGAATTGCAGGAACTGCAGGAACTGCCCGTACGGTTCCAGCAGACCTCCGGCATGGTGATGGCAAAGGGCGTGGAGGACACCGCCTTTTACCGGTACTCCCGTCTCACCTCCCTCAACGAGGTGGGTGCCGATCCCTCCCTGTTCGCGCTTGAACCGCATGACCTGCACCTGGCGATGCTGATGCGGCAGCAGGACGCACCCCATGCCATGACCACGCTCAGCACCCATGACACCAAACGCAGTGAAGACACACGGGCGCGGATCAGCGCGCTGTCCGAGATTCCGCAGCAGTGGTCTGAAGCCGTTGCAGAGCTGGAGGAGCTGCTGCCCCTGGGCGACCGTCCGCTGGCAGACCTGCTGTGGCAGGCACTCGTTGGAACCTGGCCGCTGGAACGCGAACGCGCCCACGCCTACGCGGAAAAGGCAGCACGGGAAGCCGGGCAGAGCACCACCTGGACGGCTCCGGACGAGGCGTTCGAGAAACAGCTCCACGCCCTGGTCGACGGCGCCTATGACCACCCGCAAGCCAACGCGCGCCTAACCACCGTGGCGGAACGCATCAGTGCCGCAGGACGGTCCAACGCACTCGGAGCCAAACTCGTGCAGCTGACCATGCCCGGCGTCCCCGATGTCTATCAGGGGACAGAACTGTGGGACCACTCCCTGGTGGACCCGGACAACCGGCGCCCGGTGGACTACTCGCTCCGCACCGCCGCGGCCGCTGTTGAGGCAGGCACACCGGTACCCGTCGACGCATCGGGAACTGCCAAGTTCCACGTCACCCGCGAGGCCCTCCGCCTGCGCCGGGACCGGCCCGAGCTGTTCAGCGGTTACTCTGCCGTGGGCACCGAAGGACCGGCCGCGGAGCATGTATTCGGCTTTGACCGCGGCGGTGCGCTCACCCTGGTGACCCGTCTACCCCTGGGACTTGAGGCCGCCGGCGGCTGGAGGGGGACCCTCGTTCATCTTGCGCCGGGAACCTACACTGACCAGCTGACCGGCAGGAGCCACAACGGCGGCAGCGTGGACGCCGAAGACCTGTTTGAGCATTATCCCGTGGCGCTGCTGGTCCGTCAGGAGGCAATGTGAGCACTGTATTCAGCGTATGGGCACCGCAGGCCCGCACCATGAGGCTCCTGGCCGGCGGCCGGGAAGTTGCCATGGACCCCGGAGAAGACGGCTGGTGGCATGCCGTCCCTGCCGTTGAGGAACCCGCAGGCGAGGAAATCGATTATGGCTACCTGATCGATCAAGCGACAACGCCGGTGCCCGATCCGCGGTCCCGCCGGCAGCCGGAAGGTGTCCACGGCCTCTCCCGGACTTTTGACCCGTCCGGTTTTCAGTGGACGGACTCGGACTGGGTCTCTCCCGGCATGGCCGGGGGAGCGATCTACGAACTGCACATCGGAACCTTCACCCCCGAAGGCACTCTGGACGCCGCTGCCGCGAAGCTGGGCTACCTCGCTGACCTGGGCGTGCAGTACGTGGAACTGATGCCGGTCAACGCCTTTAACGGCACCCACAACTGGGGTTACGACGGCGTGCTCTGGTACGCGGTCCACGAGGCCTACGGCGGACCCCGCGCATACCAGCGCTTCGTAGATGCCGCCCACGCCGCGGGGATCGGGGTGATCCAGGACGTCGTCTACAACCACCTTGGTCCCAGCGGTAACTACCTGCCGCTGTTCGGTCCCTATCTGCAGCAGGGCAGTGCCACCACCTGGGGCGATTCGCTGAACCTGGACGGGCCGCTGTCAGACCACGTCCGCCGCTACATCCTGGACAACCTCGAGATGTGGTTCCGCGACTACCACGTGGACGGGCTGCGGCTGGATGCAGTGCATGCCCTGCGGGACGAGCGGGCCCTCCACATCCTGGAGGAAATGGCTACGCTGACGGACAGCCTCGCAGCCGACCTGGGCGGAACGTTGTTCCTGATCGCCGAATCGGACCTGAACAATCCCCGGCTGATCACACCGCGGAACCTGGGCGGGTACGGCATTGCGGGGCAGTGGTCGGATGACTTCCACCACGCGGTGCACAGCAACCTCACGGGCGAAACCCAGGGGTACTACGCGGACTTTGATTCGCTTGAGGCCATCGCGAAGGTTGTCACCAACGGATACTTCCACGACGGCGGGTTCTCCTCCTTCCGGCACCGCAGCCACGGCCGGCCGCTGGACAAGTCAGTGATTACGCCCCGGCAGCTGGTGGTTGCCGTTCAGAACCATGACCAGATAGGCAACCGGGCCGCCGGTGACCGGAACACGGCTGTCCTGGGCTACGACCAGCTGGCCCTTGCCGCCGTCCTGAACCTCGCGTCGTCGAACACTCCCATGATCTTTATGGGCGAAGAATTTGGTGCCTCGACCCCGTGGCAGTTCTTTACGTCCCATCCGGAGGAGGAGCTGGGCAAGGCCACGGCTGAGGGGCGCCTGGCGGAGTTCGCACGGATGGGCTGGGACCCGTCCCTGGTTCCCGACCCCCAGCACCCGGATACGTTTGCCCGGTCCAAGCTCGACTGGTCCGAAGTGGGTGATGACGGGCATGCCCGGCTGCACCGGCTCTACCGGGACCTGCTGGCACTTCGACGCACGGTACCGGAGCTGACCGAACCCGATTTCCGGAACATCAGCGTGGACTTTGACGAAATCTCACGCTGGCTGACCATTCACCGGGGGGACGTCGTCGTCGCGTTGAACTTTGCCGATTCACCGCGTGAGCTCCCCGTGCCCGTTTCCGGTGAGGTCCAGGTGCTGCTGGAGACGGCACCGGTCCTGACGTACGACGGCGCTGTGGAGCTTCCCGGCTACGGCGCAGCCATTCTCTCCGGCCCCCGGAACGGGCAGGACTGACCTGGCGGCTTCCTCGATTACCCCGGCCACCGATGGCAGGATGGAGCCATGACGTACACTCCCGCAGAAAACCGCTACGAATCCATGCCCTACCGCCGCGTTGGCCGCAGCGGACTGCAGCTGCCTGCCGTCTCGCTGGGACTGTGGCACAACTTCGGGGACGACGTGCCGTTCGAAAACCAGCGCTCCATCCTGCGCCGGGCCTTCGACCTGGGAGTCACGCACTTTGACCTCGCCAACAACTACGGCCCGCCGTACGGCAGCGCGGAAACCAATTTTGGCCGGCACATGAGGGACGACTTCCGGCCGTTCCGTGATGAACTCATCATCTCCAGCAAAGCCGGGTACGACATGTGGCCGGGTCCCTACGGCAACTGGGGCTCGCGCAAGTACCTGCTCGCGAGCCTGGACCAGTCGCTGGAGCGGATGGGACTGGACTACGTGGATATCTTCTACAGCCACCGTCCGGACCCGGAAACCCCGCTGGAAGAGACCATGGGCGCACTGGACACTGCCGTGCGTTCCGGCCGGGCACTGTACGCGGGCATCTCGTCCTACTCCGCTGAGAAGACCATCGAGGCCGCGCGCATCCTGCGGGAGATGGGCACACCGCTGCTGATCCACCAGCCCTCCTACTCCATGCTGAACCGCTGGGTGGAACAGGGGGATCCGAATCTCTTCCAGGCACTCGAAGCGACAGGCGCGGGATCCATTGCCTTCTCCCCGCTCGCGCAGGGACTGCTGACCAACAAGTACCTCGGCGGCGTTCCGGAGAACTCCCGTGCCGCTGCCGGAAAGTCGCTGGATCCGTCCCAGCTTTCGGAAGAGAACCTGGACCGGGTTCGCGGACTGAACCGCATTGCCGAGTCCCGCGGCCAGACGCTGGCACAGATGGCGATCGCCTGGGTGCTCCGGCCCCAGCGGAACGGCAATTCCATCACGTCGGCGCTGGTCGGAGCATCCAGCGTCAAGCAGCTTGAAGACAGCCTGGCGGCGGTGCAGAACCTTGACTTCACGGACAAGGAACTGGCGGACATCGACACTTTTGCCCAGGACTCGGACATCAACCTCTGGGCCGCCGCCCTGGACGCCTGATCACAGCGTTGGGGATAGGTATCCGCGAAGCGGCAGCTGCAGACTGGCCGCAGATCTGGCGGCTGATGGAACCGATTGTCCGGGCCGGTGAAACGTACTGCTGGGACCGGGACATGGCAGAAGACGAGGCGCGGGACGTCTGGCTGGAGCCGCGTCCCGCGTACGTCTACGTTGCCGAGGAAGCCGGGCAGATTCTTGGCACGGCCCAGCTCCACCCCAACCGGCCAGGCGGCGGCAGCCATGTTGCCAATGCATCGTTCATGACTGCCGCTCCGGCCAGCGGCCGCGGCGTCGCCCGGGCCCTCGCGGCCCATGTGCTGGAGCAGGCCGCAGCGCAGGGTTACCGCAGCATGCAGTTCAATGCTGTGGTCCAGACCAACGAGCGCGCGGTGGCTCTCTGGGAGTCCCTGGGCTTTAGGATCCTTGCCACAGTTCCGGACGCTTTCCGGCACCCGGTCCACGGATTCACCGGCCTGCACATCATGCACAAGGACCTCGGGGAGCCCCGCCGGTGATTCCCTGCCAGGTCCGCAGTGAAAGAATGGATCCGTGAATTACCTCGAAACTGTCCCCGCGGCGGAGCGCAGCGCCGTCGTCGATCTTGCCGCGATCCGGCACAATGTCCGCCACCTCGCCGAAATCGCCAAGCCCGCCCGTCTTATGGCGGTGGTCAAGGCTGATGCCTATGGCCACGGTGCGCTTGAAGTGGCCCGTGCAGCGGTCGACGCCGGAGCGGCCTGGCTTGGGACGGCACACATTTCCGAGGCCCTGGCCCTGCGCACGGCGGGAATCTCCACACCGGTGATGGCCTGGCTGCACACCTCGGACAGCGACTTCTCGGCAGCGATTGCCGCCAATATCGACATTGGTGTTTCCGGCTGGGAGCTGGAGGCCGTGGTGGCTGCGGCACGTGAACTTGAAGTTCCGGCCCGGGTACACCTGAAGATTGACACCGGGCTGGGCCGCAACGGATGCCCTGAAGAACTCTGGGAATCCTTTGTCGGCGAGGCCCTGGCCTACCAGGAGGACGGTCTGCTGCGCGTGGTGGGCATCTTCTCCCACCTCGCAGTCGCAGACGAGCCGCGCCGGATGGAAACCGACGAGCAGCTGCAGAAGTTCCGCGAAGCAGTAGCCGTGGCCGAAGATGCCGGCGTGGACCACGAGGTGCGGCATATCGCCAACACTCCTGCCGTCCTTTCCCGGCCCGATTCGCACTTCGACCTGGTCCGGGTGGGACTGGGCATGTACGGCCTGTCCCCGTTCGCGGGCCAGAGCGCCGAGGAACTGGGACTCATCCCGGCCATGACGCTGAAGACCACGATTGCCAACTGCAAGGAAGTACCCGCTGGGCAGGGGGTCTCCTACGGCCTGCACTACCGCACTGCCGAACCCACTACGCTTGCGCTCGTTCCCGTTGGCTATGCCGACGGGATTCCCCGCGTCGCCACCGGCGGACCCGTTATGGTCAACGGCGAGGTTTTCCCCGTGGTGGGCCGCATCGCCATGGACCAGATGGTCATTGACCTGGGCCGGACCGGTGTGGCCGGAACTCCGGATTCCTTCCTGGGCAAGGAAGCGGTGCTGTTTGGACCTTCCGGATTCCCCAGCGTGGATGAGTGGGCCCAGGCCAGCGGTTCCATCAACTACGAGATCATCACCCGGATCAGCGGCCGCGTTACGCGCAGCTACGTCGACTCAGGATCAGCTGTTGGCGCTGTGTCCCTCGACGCGGATTCCGAAGCGGTGCTCCCATGAACTCCGGTACCGAAGCACCAGTCTGGGAGCACGACTACAAGACTTCCAGCGCTGCCCAGACACAGGACCTGGCCCGCGCCCTTGGCGGTGCGCTGCTGGCCGGCGACCTCCTGCTCCTGACGGGTGAGCTGGGCGCGGGCAAGACGACCTTCACCCAGGGTCTGGGCGAAGGCCTGGGCGTGCGGGCAGGGATCATTTCCCCCACGTTCGTTCTGGTGCGCATCCATCCTGCCCTGGGAGAGGGACCCGACCTGGTGCACGTGGATGCTTACCGGCTCGGTTCTGCGGCCGAGATAGATGACATTGACCTGGAGAACACCATGGACACTGCGGTGACGGTGGTGGAGTGGGGGCGCGGGCTGGTGGAGCATCTTTCCGACAGCCGGCTGGAAATCACCCTGCTGCGTGCCACCGGGGGAGAGCCTGGCGCCTCAGGGGAAGTGGTCACGGACTTCTCAGCGGAGGACGACGACGAGGAACGGACCATCCGGATCGCCGGGTATGGTCCGCGCTGGGAGCAGCCTCCGGCACTGGGGTAGCTCGGGCGCTGTGTAAGGGCCCGACGGCGAAACTGCGTAAAATAGAAACCGTGCTTATCCTCGCCATCGATACCTCCGCCATTGCCAGTGCGGCACTTCTAACCGGTGAGGGAGAAACGCTCGCGGCGTTCGCCACCGAGGACACCAGGTCCCACGCAGAGGTGCTGGCTCCCGGCATTTCGAAGCTCCTCGAAGAAGCCGGTGTAAGCGGTGCGCAGATCGATGCGCTGGTTGTCGGCGTCGGGCCCGGTCCTTTTACTGGTCTCCGCTCGGGCATTGCGACCGCCCGGACCCTTGCTTTCACGTGGAACAAACCGCTGCACGGGGTCATGAGCCTTGATGCCATTGCGGTGGACGCTGCCCTTGATGCCTGGCGGGCCGGAGTGGACGAGTTCGTCGTTGCCACCGACGCCCGGCGCAAAGAGGTCTACTGGGCGCATTACCGCAGTACCGGGGGAACTCCGGAACTGCTGGACGGCCCGAACGTCACCTCACCCTCCGAAGTGCCCCCGCTGCCGGCCTATGGCGCCGGTGCCGCTCTCTATCCCGATGTCCTGCATGCCGTGCAGGACTTTTCCCGTGCCCAGCCGACGGCTGAAGCGCTGGGCCGCACCGCCGTCGTACGTCTTGTCCGTGGTTTGGAGCTGCTTCCTGATCTGCCGCTTTACCTGCGCGAATCAGATGCCAAGGTTCCGGGCCCGCGGAAGCGTGCCCTGTGAGTGGGCAGCTCCCGGTGATCCGGGTCATGACGGAGGACGACATTCCTGCCGTGGACGCGCTTGAAAAGGCGATGTTCCCCGTTGATGCCTGGCCTACCGAGATGTTCTATGACGAGCTCCGGCAGCACGATACCCGGTCCTACTACGTGGCTGAGGCTCCGGACGGGACGGTCATAGGGTATGCCGGGCTGATGTGTGTGCTGCCCATTGCGGATGTGCAGACGATCGCCGTCGATGCCGCGCATGAAGGTGCGGGTACCGGTTCCCGGCTTCTGGCCACTCTTTTGGATGAGGCGAAGGTCCGCGGTGCCGATGATGTGCTGCTGGAAGTCCGTGCCGATAATCCCCGTGCGCAGCGGCTCTACCGCTGGTTCGGGTTTGAACAGATCCATGTCCGTCCGCGCTACTACCGGGACGGAGCCGATGCGCTGATTATGCGTTTGGAACTTTCCTCCTGGCATGGTGCACCGCCGCGCGGAACCAACCCTGTGAAGGACGTCCAATGAACCGCACCGAACCTCTGGTGCTTGGCATCGAATCCTCCTGCGATGAGACCGGTGTCGGTATTGTCCGGGGAGATACGCTGCTGACCAATGCCGTGTCTTCCTCCATGGAGGAGCACGTCCGCTTTGGCGGTGTCATTCCGGAAATCGCTTCCCGTGCGCATTTGGATGCCTTTGTTCCCACGCTGCGCCAGGCTCTTGCTGAGGCAGATGTAACCCTTGACGACGTCGATGCCATTGCAGTGACGTCCGGTCCCGGTCTTGCCGGTGCCCTGATGGTTGGTGTTTGTGCTGCCAAGGCTCTTGCTGTGGCTACCGGCAAGCCGCTGTATGCGATCAACCATCTGGTTGCCCACGTGGGCGTTGGTGTTCTTGATGGCGGCAAGCTTCCGGAGAATCTTGGTGCCTTGCTGGTTTCCGGCGGACATACTGAAATTCTTCGTGTTGGTTCTCTTACTTCGGATGTCCGGCTGTTGGGTTCCACCATTGATGATGCTGCCGGTGAGGCTTATGACAAGGTTGCCCGCATTCTGGGTCTGGGTTATCCCGGTGGTCCTGCTATCGACAAGCTTGCCCGCCAGGGGGATCCGAAGGCTATCCGTTTTCCCCGCGGTCTGACCCAGCCGAAGTACATGGGTACTGCTGAGGTTCCCGGTCCGCACCGGTATGACTGGTCTTTCTCTGGTTTGAAGACTGCTGTTGCCCGTTGTGTGGAGCAGTATGAGGCTGCCGGCCAGGAGCTTCCTGTTGCGGATATAGCTGCGTCTTTCCAGGAAGCAGTTGTGGATGTGATTACCTCCAAGGCTGTTCTTGCCTGTACTGAGCAGGGGATTACGAATCTTTTGCTTGGTGGCGGTGTTGCTGCGAACTCCCGGCTTCGTGAGCTCACTGCTGAGCGTTGTGCTGCTGCCGGTATTTCGCTTCGTGTTCCTCCTATCCGCCTGTGCACTGACAACGGCGCAATGGTTGCTGCTTTGGGGGCGCAGATTGTTATGGCTGGCGGCGAACCTTCCGGTGTTGATTTCACTCCGGATCCGTCCCAGCCTGTGACGAGTATTCACCTGCCTGCTGCCTAGCGGTGTTCCTGGTTCTCAGCTGCGGGGCCTGTACTGGTACCGGCCTGGGGAGCGGGGCACCAGAACGGGGCTGAGCGCCGGTCTGGGGTGCAGGCCGGGATCCGGGATGAGGCCATGCACCGGAGAGCAGATCTCCTTACCCCCACCGCGTCTCCCACAATTGTTCCTGGTATTTCCCAATCATTGCGACGGCGACGTGGCCTCAGCCAGGAAGCCGCTATGGCCGCCGTGGACCAGGCGTGCCGGCAACTGCGTTTACCCACGATTCGGGCGGTCGTGGACGAAGCGATCACCACGGCGAATAACAGCTCTCCTATCAAGGGTTCCTGGCCGAACTGCTTCTGGCCGAATGTGACGACAAGGGAACCGGCGACGCTCTATCCGACGGGTCAAAGCCGCCGGTTTCCCACGGGATAAATGGTTGGGAGACTTCGACTACGAAGCGAATGGGTACCGCAGCCGCGGAGAAGGGTTACCGAGTCAGATACACCCTCGCCACCCGACTCGTGAACGCGAAGAAAAGTATTCGGTTGCTATCGCGTCCAACGAGTCCTTCTCCGGTTGGACGAAAACCTTCACCGCCCCAGGCCTGTGCGCAGCGATTGTCGACCGTCTCACCTTCGGGGAAACATCATCGAAACCGGCACCGATTCCTACCGCCTCGCACACACCGCAACCAGAATCTCAGGAGGCAGGCAGAGGCCGGAGGCATCACCTTGAGGGACAGCCTCTAGGGTGGAACTGTGAACATGACGCGCCTTGTTGAGAGCATTGAACGACACCAAATTCCTCTCTATCTCCTGGCTATCGTCGCCGGTGGCCTCTTCGGCTGGTTGATTCCAGCCGCCGCTGAACCACTGGAAATATCGATCAACCCAGTACTGGGCCTGCTGTTGTTCGCCACGTTCCTCGGGATACCGTTTGGGAAAATCGGTCAGGCCCTCCGTGACTTCCGGTTCATGGCCACCGCCATGATCCTGAACTTCATCATCGTGCCCGTCGTCGTCTTTGGTCTCTCACGCTTCGTCGCCCACGACCAGGCCCTGCTCATCGGGGTGATGATGGTCCTGCTTACCCCGTGCATCGATTACGTCATCGTGTTCTCCGGATTGGCCGGCGGATCCAGTGACCGGCTTCTGGCGGCCGCACCCTTGCTGATGCTTACCCAAATGCTGTTACTGCCGCTTTACCTGCTGCTCTTCATCGGCCCAGAGATTGTCTCAGCCATCGAGCCTGGGCCCTTCCTGGAAGCCCTCGTGGTGCTTATCATCATTCCCCTCATGGCAGCTGCTCTGACCCAGCGGTGGGCACGCCGAGCACTGGCTGCTCGCCACCTGATGGACCTCATGCAGAACCTAATGGTTCCCCTGATGATGCTCACCCTCGCGGTCGTGATCGGGTCCCAGGTCGTCGGCGTCGGGCAGGAACTACGTTCACTGCTTGCGGTCATACCGATCTACGTCGCGTTCCTGATCATCATGGTTCCCGTAGGAATGATCGCTGCACACAGCGCTCGTCTGGATGCGGGCAGCACGACAGCTGTGGTGTTCAGCGGTGCGACCAGGAACTCCCTCGTCGTTCTCCCACTAGCGCTGGCACTACCCGAACCCCTGGCCCTGGTTGCCCTAGTCGTCGTCACGCAAACGCTCGTAGAGCTCATCGGGATGGTCACCTACGTCAAGGCCGTACCCCGACTGATTTCATGCAGCATCACCAGCCACGCATAGCGACAAGACCAACGAAGCTCTCTTGGCTAACTCAGCTGACTCGGGCCATTTACCACCGTCACACCGGGGCCAGAACTAGTTGACACAATCACCGCCCGGTGAATCCACTAGAACGGCGGCGGGTCGTCGTCTGTGTCATGCGTCTTCCGTGCCGGATTATCCTGTTGCGGGATCCGTAGTCCGGCGGTCTGTTGTGCTGGGGCGTAGTCCAGTGTGGCGTCGGTGGTGTAGGTGCGTCCGGTGGGGGAGTTCCATTCGATGGTTCCGGGTTCGGGTTGGCGGGCTTTCCAGTGGCCGAGGGTTTTGAAGCGGTGGTGTTTGGGGCAGAGGTGTTCCAGGTTCGTATGGTCTGTGGGTCCGCCGTGGGAGAAGGGTGTGGTGTGGTCGATCTCGGCATGGGTGACGCTGACTGAGCAGCCGGGGAATCGGCAGGTTCCGTCCCGGGCTTGGAGCCAGCGTTTGAGTCCTGCGGGGATACGCCGTGTTCGTCCGACGTTGAGGATTTCGCCGGTGGCGGGGTCTTGGAGCAGGGGTGTCCAGTGCAGGGCGTCGAGGATCATGGTCCGTGCGGTGTCTGCGCTGATTGGTCCGTAGCCGTTGAGTTCAGCGGGGTTCTCGTTGAGTCCTGCCAGTGTGTCAGCGTTGATCAGGACCATGACGTCGGTGCGGACTTTGGTCCGGTTCCGGTTCCGGTGCCGTTCGGCCCGGCGTGGCCGTTTCGGTTCCGAGTTCGTAGGAGGGGTGGAGGCCGGCGGTCCAATGGAGTCGGGGACGGGACCGGTCTCGGTCTCAGTCTCGGTCTCACTTCCGGTCTCGGTAGGAGTGTCTAGGGGCTTCACCTGTGCAGTGCCGCCCCCGGTGCCTGTGCCAGTGCCCACACCAGTGCCGGTGCCGGTGCCAGGGAAAGCGGCACCGCGGGAGCCATGGCCATGGCCATGGCCGGTGCCAGTGCGAGTGCCGGGGCCGGAGAAAGCGGCAGTGCCAGTGCCAGTGCCAGTGTGACCGCCGGTGCTTGAGCCGGGGAAAGTGGCAGTGCCGGTGGAAGTGGCTCCGCGGCAGTCGCGGCCATCGTTGGTGGGAGTGCCGGTGCCAGGCTTGTCCTGACTGCTCGCTGCAGTACCGGGACCAGAACCAGGGCCCGTGGTTGTGAGCGCTGGTTCGCCTTCGAGGAGCAGTTCGGTGAGGGTGTCGGCGCGGAGCTGGTCCATGGTTCGCGGGTCTCCGGCTCGTTTGCCGGCTTTGGCAGCACTGGTGAGGGCAGCGAACATGGCCTGGCCCTTCTCCGCGGCGATGATCGCACTCAGGCAGGACATACCGTCCGGCAGGGGCTGGAACATCACCCGGCGTTTGTCCTTCGCCTCACGGTGACGGACCGGAATCCGATCCGGAAACCGGGACTCACGGAGCCTGCGTGCCCGCCGGCCGAATCCGGCAGCCGTCCGCCCTTCGGCTGCAGTGAGCAGGTCCCGTTCAAACGCAGCCCGTACCGTCAGTGCACCGGTGGCGAAATCGCCTTGTCCGTCGGCGGCGGCTCGCCCGTCCTGCATGCCGCCTGGAGAGTCGGGGTAACTTCCGTCGTCCGTTCGGGTCCCATCAGTGTCGACGGACCAGCTGTCCTCATCGCTGCCATCAGGGTCCGACTGCGCGCCCGAACCATCGATACCAAGGTCAAGCTGTCCAGAGTCCCGGGAAGACGGGTCGTCGACCACTCCTTGGCCCGGGCCGAAAGCCCCGCTCCCTGCCGCGTCGGCTTCCGGGACTTCGATGATGTCGGTGGGCAGGTTATGGGTTTCCTCAAGGATGATCCGCGCGTGTTGAATAGCGATCTTCCCCTCGGAAAGACGCGTAAGGGTCTCCGGAGCGTCAGCACACAACCTCGAGGATTCGCTGATCAGCTGCATCGCAGTCATATGCGGAATGTTCAGGACCGTGGATGCCTCGGCTGCCGCAAGGCTCATGGCCAGCGCTGGTTCCTCCCTGCCTGAGGCATCGGCGATGTCCCGGGCGAAGAGAACCTCCAAACGGGCGGCAACACGTGCCTGCTGAGCTTGCGCCCAGGAGACCAGCATCCCCAGACGCTGGAGTGCGGACACGGTTTCGTCATAGCCCAGGGAGTCTGCACCACGAAAAGACAATTGGCCCGCAAAACCTTCCGGCAGGGACGCCGCAGCCGCATCACTACCCAGCGCAGGATCGGCACAGAACACCGCACCGGTGGGTGTATCGTGCCGCGGGTCCGCACCGGCTGAGGGCGAAGAAGGATCCCGCGATTCCGTACCCGGCACACCGCTCTGGTCCCTGTCAGCTGACCGGGAGGACGGGGTGTCCGAGGAGCGGTTCATACCCCAACTCTTTCAGCTGCCACCGACATTTATGGGCCGAAAACGGCCCTTTTCAGGACCACCGATTACCGGTTATCTACCCGCTTTTGACTGGGATGAGAACGCTGGCTACGGGTGCCATTGGCCATACCGGTTGCCAGGCTAGGGATGGATGCTCTTACAGACGGCACCACTGAAGCAGGATGCAGCGCCAGGTTTGGTTGGCCGCATGGAGGCACCCGGACGGCCGGTGGCTGCACACGGCCGGTGGCTGCACACAGCAGCAGCGCCGGGCGCTGACGCGCCGGGCTCTGGCGCGCCGGGCTCTGCAGCGCCGGGCGCTGACGCGCCCGCGCCCGTGCCCAACCAGCGCGCCCAGCCATCCCAACCAGAACCGAAGGCTAGCGGTGACTCTTGCGGAGGTTGTGCGAGTTACAGCTAACCCTCGCCGCGCAGCTGGGCAACGCCGTCGTGCACCACAGCACGCAGGTCACCGCCGTTGGCTTCGGCAACCCGGCGCTGACGCTGGTAGCCCGCACCACGCTCAATAATGCCGGCAACATCAGCAAGCTCAGCACTGCAGCCAAGCTTCTCGGCAACAGGAGCAAGACGGGGAAGCACATCTTCGAGCAGGTGCTCCGTAACCAGCTTCTCGTTGCCCTCAGCATCCAAAATGATGATGGCATCAAGACCGTAGCGGGCAGCACGCCACTTGTTCTCCTGCACATGCCAAGGAGGCATGGTCGGAATGGTTCCACCGTTCTCCAGAATGGTGGAGAACTCATCGACAAGGCACTGGGTCAGGGCAGCAATGGCACCAATATCGGTGGACGTTGAAAGACCGTCGCAGACACGCATCTCAATCGTGCCGAGGGCCGGAACAGGACGGATATCCCACCGGATCTCGCTGATCGAATCGATGACACCGGTGGTGAACATGTCCTGCACATAGGACTCGTACTCATCCCAGGAACGGAACTGGAAAGGCAAACCAGCCGTAGGAAGCTGCTGGAACATCAGCGCACGCTGTGATGCGTAGCCGGTGTCCTCACCGGACCAGAACGGAGACGAAGCTGAAAGCGCCTGGAAGTGCGGGAAGTAGTTCACCAGGCCGTCCAGAACGGGAAGGACCTTGTCCTTTGAATCCAGGCCGACGTGGACATGAACGCCGTAAATCAGCATCTGCTGGCCCCACCACTGTGTGCGGTCAATGAGCTTGGCGTAGCGCTCCTTGTCAGTGACCGGCTGGGAACGCGGAGCAGCAAACGGATGGGTGCCGGCGCAAAACAGCTCCACATTCATCCGGTCCGTTACCCGCCGGACAGCATCCATGGACCGGGCAAGGTCGGCTTTGGCTTCGGCAACCGTATTGCAGATACCGGTAACCAGCTCGACCGTGTTTTCAAGCAGCTCCTGCTTGATATGGGGGTGTTCCTCATCCGCACTCAGCGACGGATCGTCTTCGTTGACCCCGCGCAGGACTTCATCGGCAACCGAAACCAGGTCGCCGGTCTCACGGTCAACCAGGGCCAGCTCCCATTCGACCCCAAGCGTCGACTGCGCCGAGGACGCAAACTCAATCTTCAATACATCTCTCCTGCTGTGTGCGTACCTAATAGACCGTTCCGGTTCCGCACCCTTGCGTTTGAGAACCCGGTTCAATCCTAGCCCCGCACCGGCAGGCGTAGTTCCACCGCCGCTTACGGGACCGCCGCTTACGGGACGGCGGCGGGGCACGGCGCCAGGGCCCGACGGCGGCACAGGGCAATGTGACGGGCTTCCGGCGGGTGCCGACCCCGCCGGCGCCGTAACGCTCCCGCACGCAGGCACCCGCACGCGATAATGGTCCAATGCCGATCCTGAACAAAGACATGACCCTGTGCATCTCCCTGGCCGCCCGTCCGAGCAACATCGGCACCCGGTTCCACAACTACCTCTACGAACAGCTCGGACTGAACTTCATCTACAAGGCTTTCGCACCCGCGGACCTTGCCCAGGCAGTTGCCGGCATCCGCGGACTGCCCATCCGCGGAGCAGCAGTCTCAATGCCGTACAAGGAAGAGGTCATCGCAATGGTTGACCGGATGGATCCCTCCGCGGCCGCCATCGACTCCGTGAACACAATCGTCAATGACGACGGCGTCCTGACCGCCTACAACACCGACTACCTGGCGATCGCGCGTCTGCTGGCAGACCACGAGGTCTCCCCGTCCAGCTCGGTTCTGCTGCGGGGATCCGGCGGCATGGCCAAGGCTGTGGCCGCAGCACTTCGCGACGCCGGCTTCGGCGACGTCACCATCGTGGCCCGCAACGAAGGAACCGGCAGGGCCCTGGCAGATCTCTACGGCTTTAACTGGACCGCGGAACCCGGCGCAGCAATCGCAGACCTGCTCATCAATGTCACCCCGCTGGGCATGGCAGGAGCTGATGAGGACGTCCAGTCCTACGCAGACGAAACCATTGCCGCTGCACAGACGGTGTTCGACGTCGTCGCCCTTCCCTCGGAAACGCCGCTGATCCGAGCAGCCCGAGCCGCGGGCAGGAAGGTCATCACGGGCGCCGAAGTCATTGCAATCCAGGCTGAGGAGCAGTTTGTCCTTTACACCGGTGTCCGCCCGACACCGGAACAGGTGAAGGAAGCCAGCGAGTTCTCCCGCCGCTAGCTTTCCACCGGCGAAGGAACAGGTTCGACGACGATCGCCACACGGTCCTCACCGATCCGGGTGAGGACCAGGGTGGCCTTGTTCGGGCCCTTGCCCGAACCGGTAAGCAGCTGCCTGCGCAGTTCCTCGGGAGTCACGGCCATGCCGCGCTTCTTGATGTCCAGAACTCCAATGCCGTTGGCACGGACCCAGGCCTTTAGCGCCTTGACGTTGTAGGGCCGGACTTCAAGGATCCGGTAGGCACGGGCGAACGGAGTCTCCATCAGGTCCGGAGAGGCAATGTAGGCGATCTGCGGATCGAGCAGATGCCCGCCGAGGGAACGCGCGACGTCGGCCACCAGACCCGCGCGGATGACAGCGCCGTCGGGCTCATACAGATAGCCTTCAGCCGGACCAATCCGCACGTCCTGGGCGCCGGGAACATAGTCCTCATGGGAGGTCAGCTCCGCGGCGCCGGAGGCACCGATTACCAGGGCGGCACGGCGGATACCGGGACGGCGCAGCTCGTTGAACCACAGCGTGGCCTCGGTGACGTCGCCGCCTACGGAAACCCACTGGACTTCGCAGCCCGCCGGGATCGACTCATGCGGAATACCGGGACCCAGCTTCACCCCAACTGGCATGCCGCGCTCAGCCAGTGACTCCACAAAGGACAGGGGAGGGGAGAAGGCCTCCGGGTCGAAGATGCGGGAGGTGCCCGACGTCGACGTCGTGCGCCGCGCCGGATCCAGCCACACGGCATCGAACCCGGTCAGGTCGAAAGACTCCGCGTCCCCCTGGACCACCGTGGCTTCCGGCCACGGCATCAGGTTGATGGTAGCCACCGCGGCAGTGATTTCATCAAGCTCGACGGCGGTGACCTGGCGGTCCAGCGTGGCCAGGGCCAGTGAATCGGCGCCGATTCCACACCCCAGGTCGGCAACCTTTTCCAGCCCTGCTTCCTGGTAGCGCTGGGCATGCAGGGCTGCGACGTTCAGCCGCGTGGCCTGCTCCAAGCCGGCGGGAGTAAAGAGCATGTGCTCTGCGAACGGACCGAACTTGGCGCGGGCTTTCATCCGCAGCTTCGCCTGGGTGAGGACGGCGGCAACGAGCTCGGGGGAGTGCCCGGCCTTGCGCAGGTCGGTGTTCAGCTTCAGGGACTCTGACTCCAAATAAGGACCAAGCGAGTTCAGCAGGGCCCAGCCTTCGGGGGTCAGGACGTGGGCAAGGGAAGTGTCGGGCATGGATACAAGCCTAGTTCTTCGGTCGCAGTGCGGGTTAGGCGCCCGAGGAGGGCAGGGCCCATGGGGAGTTCTCCCCATCGCAGGAGCTTCTGGCTTTCCCTTACAGTTTTGAAGGTCCGTGTAGATCATTTGGGGGGAACATTGGCGCTGCCTGGTTACGACATAGCGGTAGAAGCGTGCAGGGGGATCCTGCACCGGGTTGGGACCGATCCTGGCCCTGAGGCCGCACACACCCAGCTCAGCGCAGCAGTCGACCAGGTTCTGGGCACCATGTCGAGCCCCGCCATTGCGGCTGCGCTGACGAATCTCTGGAACGACACTCTCCATCTCCAGTGCGAAGCAGCCCAAACCCGGATCCACAACGCGGTGAGCGGTGTGGGAACAGCTGTCAGCGCATATGTCGCCGGCGATCTGGAGATGGCTGAGGACGCCCGCCGCGCTGCGGTGGAAGCCCCCTCTATCGAACTCGACGATGTGAAGATCTTCTGATGCTGGACATCTCAGGACTGCAGAACTGGGCTGACCCAGAGGCTGCCCAAACGGGGGCGGACGCTCTCCGAACTGCCGGCGAGATGTTCCGGGACGCAGTCCAAAACCAGGAAACGGTGTGGACTGGTCTGTCAGGCTGCTACGAGGCACCTGAACGGGAGGACATCCTCGCTGTCTTCAGGAACATCACTCCGCACTCGGAGCTGGTGGAATCAGCAAGTGCACAGGCTGCGTCTGCCCTCACCGGCTTCTCGGACCAGGTCGCTGCGCTGAACATCCTGCGCAGGGACCTGCTGGCACGGGTTGCTGCTTTTGGCCCTCCGGTCTGTACCCCGCAAGATCCGGACGGCAGTCTCCAGGACTTCCAGAGGACGATGCTCCAGGCGGAGATCGACAGGCTTGCCCGCAGCTACCAGGAGGCGGAAGAAACGTGTGCCGCCGCCCTGAACAACGTTGGCGGGCACAAACCCGGCCTGGTAGGAGCCTTGGCCGGACCCAACTTCGGACTCGTTGCCGCCGCGGCTGACAACGTCATGGGGGTCCATACCTTCCAGCGCGTCACGGTTGTCAACGCCCGTGAGGTGCCGATGCCGGTCCTGGAACGGCGCTTCACTCCTGTACTTGGCTCCTATGACCAGCTCACCGGTCCGGAGCAGCTGGGTTACCGCTGGCTGTGGGAAGACGGTCGGTGGGTTTCCGTCCACTCGCCACAGCACCCCGACGCCGGTATTACCAGGCGCCAGTGGTTTACCCAGGAGATTTACCGCACGGTGCGCGAATGGCGCCCAGAGGTGAGCCGGAGCATGTACAACACCTCCGAGTGGTACCGGACACGGGTGGACGCCCGGCCCGACCGCTGGCAGGTTCCGAACCCGCAGACGCCCAGCTGGGCGGAGACCCCCAACTCCCTGAAAGGGATCAAGGTTGGCGGCGCTGTCCTTACGACGGCGATGGCCGGCCTTACGTTCGCGGACAACAGGGCTGAGAACCACAATCAACTGCTGCGCGAAAACCCGGAAATGAGTGACGCCGACCGGGAATTCCGGGCCAACGAGATGGCGGCTGTACAAACCGCCACATCCGTCGGTATCGACCTTGGAGCCGGTGCCGCCGGCGCGGCCATCGGCACCGTCATTGGCGGTCCCGTTGGCACTGTGATCGGGTTCGGTGTTGGCATGGGGATTTCAGGGCTTACTGACGCGGGCAGCGACGGCAACAGTTTTAAAGACAAGGCCTCCGAATTCACGGTGGACCTGTATGACTCGGCCAAAGACGCTGTCTCCGAAGGCTTAGAAGCTGCAGGCGAGGCATGGGACAGGTTGTGGGGAAATTGACGCCCCGGGCTAATCTGGGTCAGCTGCGGGATGATTTCGCCTCACAGACGAAGAATGCAGAGAAGGGTGTTCCAGGGTGAACGATTGGGTGGTCTTCGGACTCCTGTGGGGGCTTGGGCTGTTTTTGTTCATTTGCGGCCTCATGGTGCATTTGAAACGGTGGCTCCGGCTCCTGGCCCTCAACGACCTGTTCCCAGGACAGCTGGCGCTCGCCATGACTTGGCTGGGCGCCTGGATGATGACGGTTCCGCTCGCTGAGTTCATCCCTGAAGGCACTGCGAAGGGTCTGCTGGGCATCTTCAGTTTCGCCTTGCTGGCCGCTGGCCTGGTTGGAACGTTCTGGTATCCAATGTTCCTCCGGCCCCCCTGGATGCGCCGTGACGCAGAACTGCAGGCCAGGGGCGAAGACCTTTTCGCCAAACGTTTCCTTCAAGGGCAGGGCAAGCCGTCAGACGGACAGCAGCCGTGAGCGGGGGACTCATCTCGGAAGTGGCCGCAGGGCTTGTGGTGCCCCGGCCCGAGGGCTGGGAACAGCTGGACGCGCCGGCGGACAGCGTTGTGCTGGCCCATCCGCCCGTCCCGGAAGGACACTTCCGCCCGAACCTTGTTCTGCGCCGCAGCGAATCAGATTCTGTTTCGCTGCCCCGGCTCTCCACGGCTGCGCTCGCGGGCACCCTGGTCCTTCCCGGAACACACATCATCTCCAATGAGCTGTGGCATCAGCAGCTGGACCCCCAAGGGGCTCTGGTCGAAGGCCGCCAGCAGCGCTTCGTGAGGGTGGCCGAGGGACAGGTTGTGTGCGTGGACCGCTGGCTTTTCAGCGACTGCGGCGGTTCGCTGGAAGCCACGGCAAGCTATGCGCTCGAACAGCACGCCGGAATGCGCCCGCTGTTCGAGGACATGGTCTTCCAGATGCGCCGTGCAGCTCCTGTGGCAGCAGCCCCGGCGGCAGCAGCCCCGGCGGCAGCAGGAGCCCCAGCCAGTCCTGCCGGTCCCGAGCCGAGACTTGACCAGGCAGCTTCGCGGCTGCTCCAGACAGCTGCTGAGGATCTGGCGCCGCTGCGGGCCGAGCAGCGCCACCGGGTGAGCGGACAGATCATTGGCCCGGAGAGCCTCAGCTTGCTGCTGTCCATGGCAAACCGGGATGCGCTGGGACGGTTCGACGCCGCCGGCGCCGGGGAATCTGCCGCCCAGCTGCAGGCGCTGGGGGTCCTGGACGGCCGGCGGCTGACTCCGTCGGGAAGGGAATTCGTGCAGCCGCTGCGTGGGCTCCAGGCGCAGTTCACGGTCAGCGCAGTCGGCCCGGACGGCTCCACCGGTATGGATGCCTGGCTGGGGGCCGGCTCGGCGCTGGTTGCCGCCGGCCCTTCCGCCTCCGGGCTGCAGTCCACGGTCATGCCTTCCGGCAGCTGCGAGCTGCTCTGCATTGACGCTGCAGCGCTGCCGGTCTTTCTTGCAAAATGGCTTCCCCTGGTACCAGCCTGGACCGCGGGCCAGTACCCGCTGCGGCTCTCCGGGGACCTGTTTGAGCGCCGCCTCAACGGGGGTTCCAACGTCGAGGCTCCAGTAGGACTGGGGGAAGCCGAAGCACGGATGTGGGCCCAGCCCTGGGTGGGCTGGAACGTTGAGCATGTGCACAGCGGCAGAAAGCTGGGCTGGGTCACGGCAGGAGACGCAGGCCCGTTCCTGGCGACGGCCGATCCGCGGAACGGCGGTGTGGCCCTTGAACCTGAGCCTGCGGCGGCGGTTTGGGACACCCTGGTCAATTTCATCCTTGCGGCAGCCCAGGGAGCATTCGACCCGCGGTAAGCGGCGGACCCTCCACGGGGAACGCGAGTCAAGGCGCGCGACCGGGTATCTTGGGGGCCATGACTGAGATGGCTGTTGATTCCCTCGATGTTCTGCGCCGGCGCACCAGTGCCAAATGGCGCACCCACCCCGACGACGTGCTGCCGCTGTTTGTAGCGGAGATGGACTACCCGCTGGCCCCGCCCGTGGCACGCGCAATGATCGAACGGATCGAAGCGTCCGACGTCGGCTACGTATCCGGCCCCGGTCCCGTGGGCCCGGCGTTCGCCGGCTTCGCGGACCGCCGCTGGGACTGGGAGGTGGACCCCGAGGACGTACGGACCACCACCGACGTCAGCGTGGCAATCGTGGAGACTCTTCGGCAGGTTCTCGACCCGGGGGACGAGGTCATCATCACTCCACCGGTTTATCCGCCGTTCTTCGACCTTCCGCTGGAAGCGGGCGGCAAGATACGTGAGGTGCCGCTGCTGCAGGACGACGACGCTGGGTGGTCCCTGGACCTGGACGGACTCGAGACGGCCTTCGCCGCGGGTGCCAGGGCGTTGCTGCTGTGCAACCCGCACAACCCGCTAGGCCTGGTACACCCTAAGGAAACGCTCGACGCCGTCGCCCGCCTTGCTGCCAGGTACGGTGCCACCGTGGTCAGCGACGAAATCCATGCGCCGCTGGTCCACTCCCCGGAGGTCTTTACTCCCTTCCTCTCGGTGTCAGAAGAAGCACGGACCCATGGCGTGTGCGTGACAGCGGCCAGCAAGGGGTGGAACATTGCCGGGTCAAAGTGCGCGCTGATGATTGCCTCAGCCCCCGAAACCCGGCTGCTGCTGGATGAAATGCCGGAGGAAGTTGGCTTCCGGACCTCAATCCTGGGCCTGCACGGCACGGCCGCCGCGTATGCCGAGGGTGAGGCATGGCTCGACGGTGTGCTGGCAGTTCTGGCCTCCAATCGGGAACTTCTGCGCGAGCTGCTGGCTGCGGAACTGCCGGGAGTGGGATACCGCATGCCGGATGCCAGCTACCTCGCCTGGCTGGATATGCGTTCCCTGGGCTGGGGCACGGATCCCGCGGAGTATGCCCTCGAGAAGGCACGTGTTGCGCTGGAACCCGGACTGAAGTTCGGGACGGCCGGGGCAGGCTGCGTCCGGTTGAACTTTGGCTGCGCACCGGAGGTCCTTGAGGAAGCTATCCACAGATTGAGCGCAGCCAGAGCCTAGATCCCTGGATACCCGTACGCTCTCCCGAAAAGGGGCCCGGCGCTGCGAGAACGGGGGTTCTCCCGTCCCCGGCGGTAGCCGGCTCGCACAAGGATGTAACGATGGCGGGTATCAGGAGGGGACATGCCGGTGAACGGATACAGCGTCAATCCCGGGGGATGCGCCAGCATCCTCTTTCAGGTGGAGGAAGACGAGCGCAGATATGAGGCCGTGTCCGCTCTTAGGGAGGGCATGGACGCAGCACAGGCCGCTTGTATGGCTGGCTCGGGGATTGTGGGGCGGGCGCTCGCCGAGGTTTGGCAGGACACAATGAGCCGGCAGGTGGAGGCCGCAGAAGCACGCATCCACAATGCGGCCGAGGGCGTCCGAAGAGCCGTGTCCGTCATTGCGGGCGCGGACCAGGAGATGGCTGAAGCCGCGAAGTCCAGCCTTGCTGAGCTGCAGGTTTCGATGCACGCTGGACCCGGATTCAGGGACACCCACTGATGACCATAGACACGTCAGGACTTTTTGGCTGGTGTTCGCCGGTTGCGGTGGGGAGCACCGCACCTGCATTGAAACGGGGTGGGGAGGCATACCTCCAAGGTGTCGAGCAGGCCAAAAGCACCTGGCAGCAACTCGGGTCGCACTACTCCGGAGACGGCGCCACCGAAACACTGGACGCATTTGAGAACGTTATGCCTAATGCCCGGATGCTGGAGGACTCCGCCGGTATGGTCAGCAGTACTTTGACGGAATTTGCCAACAGAATCCGCACCCTTGAATACAGGCGGAGTTCGCTGATGGCGCGGGTGCGGGAGGCGGAGATTCGCGCTGCCAACGAGCTGGCGGCGGACTGCACCGCTGACCAGGCCTACACTCCGCCTCCGGCAGCCACAGCGGACCTGCTCCTGTCTGCCGAGGTATCTGCGCTGGCCGCCCAATACCGCGCCTTGGAAGAGGAAACCGCTGCAAAAATCCGGTCCGCATTTCACGGAGACGGTGGACTCCTGGGGCTGGCAACAGGGATTCCGGCGACGATTATCAATGGAATGGTCGCCAAGGGGATAAGCGCGACCACTGCTCGCCAAACAGTTACCAAAGTACCGATAACCGTCCCGGTGTACCGCCGATACCAAACGGCGGTGGAACGTATACGGCATATGGCCAGGGGGTGGCGGAACACTGACGGTGAATGGAAACGCACTACCGTCTTCGGTTTCGATCTTCGGCCTAATGTTTTCAGGGGCCTGTATAACCACTCCGGCTGGTACCGCAACCGGGTAAATGTGAATCCATCACGTTGGGTGCTGCCAGAAAGGTTCAAAGACCTCGGCACAGCAGCCAAAGGGATCAAGATCGGCCCCGGTGTGTTTGCCACTCTTACAGCGGGCTTCACCATTGCCGGTGAGCGGAAGGACGCCTACAACGAACTGCTGCAGGCGAATCCAGGCTGGAGCCGGGATGAACTCGACGGACGGGCAAACCTCGAGGGCGGGCTAAAGGGCGGTACCAAGGCGGCCATCGACATCGGTGCAGCTGGTGCCGGTGCTCTCATCGGTACCGCAATCGGCGGGCCAGTCGGCACCGTAGTTGGGGCCTTCATCGGTATCGGCATTTCAGCGGTTACCTCAATGGAATTTGATTCCTTGGGCGGCCGCACGTTGAAAGACGTTGCAGCCGACGGTGTCATGGATGCCGTAGACGGTTTCGTGAAGGGGTGGGACAAACTCTTTGGCAGTTGACCACTTACTGGAAAGGAAGAGAAAGCTTGAGTGCATGACGAAGCCCCCTGGCATCGGCAATAAAAACCAACGCAAGGAGCAGCATGGAATCTGAAATTAACTATTGGGTGTTCTTTGCGTTCATGTTGCCCTTTGGACTCATTTTGTTTACTGGCGGCCTCCTCCTTTACGCAAAGAAGTTTGTGGGCCTGCTGGTCCTGGATCATTTTATGCCCGGAAAGCCCTCCCTGGCGCAGACATTCATCGGGGCGTGGCTCATCCTGATGGCACCGAGCGAATTCGTACTTCAGTCCGACATTGACGCCCTTATTGTTCCCTACGGCATTCTTCTCTTCAGCTGCCTCGCCATCGGACTTCTGGGCTGTTACTGGATGCCGAAGTTCCTTCAGCCGCGGTGGATGAAAGAGGGAGACAAACTGGAGGCGCGCGGGGAAGACCGGTTTGTGAGGGACTTTTACGACTCGAACGGGAAAAGGAAGCAATGACGAATGCTGCCGGCTTCAGCTACGAACGTGCCGACGGCATGCGGGTTCCCTGCCCGGGTGGCTGGGAGTTCGTCGAGAGCTCCGCGAACACGATCGTCGTCGCACATCCACCAGTAACCTCCGGGATCTTTCGACCCAGCATGGTACTGCGCTGGGCACCTGCGGACGGGATCTCCCTGGCCCGCTACGCAACCGCGGCACTGGCTTCGACCATGCAAACAGCGCAGCGGGTCCGCATCATTGCCCACGAGGTGTGGCCAATAGACGGCCCCGAAGGGCCTGTGAGTGCCAGGCGGCAGCGCTTCGTTCACCAGACAGAGCAGCACCCGGTCTGCGCGGACCGCTGGCTGTGGATCGCGGGCAACCGGGTCTTCGAGGCTACGGCAAGCTACACAGTTGACCAGCTAGTTGGGATGAAGCTGCTGTTCGAGCAGATGATCCAGGATCTTCGGATCGATGCCGGGGACGATGCCGGGGAGAGCCAGGAACGCAGCCTCATGGACACCATCGCGCCCACGGAGCCCCGCCTGGATGAAGCGGCAAGCCGGTTGGCGGGGGAGGACCGCGAGGATCTGGACCGTCTCGCAGCAGAGCAGCCCTACCAGGAACCGGCACTCCTGCTGCCCATCCCTGCGCTGGAACTGATGGACAGTCTGGCGGAGCGGCACCGGCTGGGAATGTTCCAGCGCAAGGGCCCGGAGGTTGCGGTGCTTCGGGACGCGGGTTTCCTCGCGGCAGACGGCTCGCTGACACCGGCAGGCACTGCGTTCGTGGCACCGTTACGCAGTCTGGACGCGGCCTTCAGCGTCACAGTGGGTGACGCGCTCGGCGGGGCCGTTCTCCAGGTATGGATCGGCGGCGGTATCGGCAGGGTGACAGCGGAACCCTCGCGCTTCTCCACGCCATCCGCGCGGGTACCGGGCCCGGATAACCTGTCCGTTCAGGTGCTTCAAGCCAATGCCGTCCCCAAAGCCATAGCGGACTGGCTGGGCTTCTCACCGGCATGGAGCATTACGCATGAACCGGTGGTCCTGACGAAGGACCAGTACGAGGCCAGAATGAAGTCCGCCCAGGTAAGCGCCCCGGAAGGTTTGGGCGAGGCTGCCAGGCGTATGTGGGAACAACCATGGACTGATTGGGAAATCGTCGATGAGGAGACGGGCGGCTGGTTCGGTTTCGTTCACGCGGGATCTGCGGGCCAGTACCGGCTGAGCCCGGCTGAAGAGAGCGGCTCGGTGATGCTGGAGCCGGTCTCCACCGCCGCTGTCTGGGACACCCTGGTGCGGTTTATCCACGCCGCGGTTGAAGGAACTCCGCTCTGGATCCCGGAGTTGCCGGGCTTTGACCAGCGGCCGGCAGACGGCACGGCGCCGGAAGGAAAAGTCTGGGCGGAATACGCCTAGGCCGGGCTAGGCGAAGTACACGCCGATCCGGTTGCCCTCGATCTCCTCGATGCGGATATCGATCTCGTAGATGTCCTTCAGGACCTCCGGCTGCATGATCGCTGACGGCGGCCCCTGGTGGAGCAGCCTGCCGTCCGCCATGGCAATGATGTCGTCGGAGTAGCAGGACGCGAAGTTGATGTCGTGGATGACCAGGACAACGGTCTTGCCCAGCTCATCCGTCAGGCGGCGGAGCAGCCGCATCATCTCCACGGAGTGCTTCATATCAAGGTTGTTCAGCGGCTCATCCAGCAGCAGGTAATCGGTGTCCTGCGCCAGCACCATGGCGATGAATGCACGCTGGCGCTGGCCACCGGACAGCTCGTCAACGAAGCGGTCGGCCAGCGCCGTGAGGTCAAGGAAGGCCATGGCCTGTTCGATCTTCTCGCGGCAGACCGACGTCGGGCGTCCGCCGTTGTGGGGGTAGCGGCCAAAACCTACCAGGTCGCGGACGGTCAGGCGTACGGTCAGATGGTTGTCCTGCCGCAGGATGGCCATCTTACGGGCCAGGTCCTTGCCCGGAGCATTGGAGACGTCCAGGCCGTCCACGGTGACCGAACCGGCATCGGACTTCAGCAGGCGGCTGATGATTGAAAGCAGCGTGGACTTGCCGGCTCCATTGGGGCCGATGATCGAGGTGACGCCGCCTTCCTTGATGTGGCAGCTCACCTCATCAACAACCGTTTTGCCCGCGTACTGCTTGGTGACGCCGGTTACCTGGATCATTTGAGGGAGCCTTTCAGTAGCAGGATCAGGAAGACGATCCCGCCAACGAATTCAATAACAATGCTCAGCGCCGTATCGAAGGCGAAGATGCGTTCGAGGACAAGCTGGCCGCCGACCAGGGCGATGATGCCCAGCAGGACGGCGATGGGAACCACGGCTTTGTGGGAGAAATGGGAGCACAGCTGGTAGGCCAGCGAGGCCACCAGCAGGCCGAAGAAGGTAACCGGGCCAACCAATGCGGTGGAGACCGCAACCAGGACCGAGCAGATAACCAGGACGCCGGTCACCGACCGCTTGTGGTTTACACCCAGGTTGATCGAGGTTTCCCGTCCAAGGGACATCACATCCAGTGAGTGCCGCATCCGCCAGGCCGGAACGCTGACGATCGCCACGGCGATGAGCGAATAGCCCAGCAGCGCGCCGTCGACATTATTAAAGGAAGCGAAGAACAGGTCCTGCAGGATGATGAACTCGCTGGGCTCGATGAGCCGCTGCAGCAGGGAAGACATGCCGCGGAACATGGTTCCCAGCACGATTCCCACCAGCAGCATCAGGTGCAGGGACTTGCCGCCGCCGGTGAACAGCCAGCGGTAGAGCAGGAAGGAGAAGCCTACCATCAGGGCAACTTCCATTCCGTAGCGCAGCGGCTCGGACATGGAGAGCACCAGCCCGCCGCCGAAAGTGAACACCAGGACGGTCTGGATCAGCACGTACAGGGCATCGAAGCCCATGATTGACGGCGTGAGGATCCGGTTGGCGGTCACAGTCTGGAAGAGCACGGTGGAAACCCCGACGGCGTAGGCCACCAGGATCATCGAGCCCACCTTGATGGCGCGGCGCGGCAGGACATAGCCGATGTTTCCGCGCAGCTCGATGGTCATAAAGACGGCAACGAGGGCCGCGGCCACAACGGAGAGGGCGATAATCCAGAACCGAGGGGAGAGGTTTCGCACCGGGCGGCGGCGCTGCACCGTCATTGCCGAGGGCAGGACGCTGGTGGGGGAGCTAGGCACGGGCGGAGCGCTTTCTCAGGAGCAGGTAGAGGAACAGGACGCTGCCCACGGCAGCGACGATCACCCCTACCGGAATTTCGTAGGGGTAGCGGATGGTCCGGCCGATGATGTCGCAGACCAGCACAAAGCCGGCGCCGAAAATCGCGACCCAGGGAATTGCGCGGCGGACGTTGTCACCTACGAGCAGGGAGACAAGGTTCGGGACGATCAGTCCCAGGAACGGAACGGAACCCACACTGACAACCACGACGGCGCTGATCAGGGACACGATGATCAGGCCCAGGGTCATCACCCGGTTGTAGTTCAGGCCCAGGTTGGTGGTGAACTCCTGGCCCATGCCGGCCACGGTGAACCGGTCAGCGGCCAGGAACCCGATCAGGGTCAGGGCGCCGACAATCCACAGCAGTTCGTAGCGTCCGCGCAGCACGCCGGAGAAGTCTCCGGTCATCCAGGAATTCAGCGTCTGCAGCAGGTCGAACCGGTAGGCGAAGAACGTGGTCACGGCCGCAATGACACCGCCGAGCATAATGCCCACAAGGGGAACGATCAGGGTGTTGCGCAGCGGGATGCGGCGCAGGATGAGCAGGAACAGGGCTGTTCCGGCCACGGCGAAGAGGGTGGCAGTGGACATCTTCATAAACAGCGAGGCGCCGGGGATGAGGACGGTTACCACCAGGATGCCCAGGGACGCGGATTCGATCGTGCCGACGGTGGACGGCTCCACGAACTTGTTCCGTGCCATCAGCTGCATGATCAGCCCGGCCACGCTCAGTGCCATGCCGGCCAGGATGATGCTCAGGGTCCTCGGCACCCGGCTGACCCAGAAGATGTTCCAGGCGTGTTCGTCGCCGGCAAGCAGCGAGGACAGGGAGACGTCACTGACACCCACAAACATGCTCACGACGGCGAGTGCGAGGACGGCGGTGCCGCCCAGAACCAGCATGGCTGCCGGACCGGGGACCCGCCGTCGCCGCTGTCCGGAGACGGCAGCGGCCCCGGCCTGTGCCGGAGCTGTGGGGGGTGTGAGCTGTGTTGTCATGAAGGTTCCGTCTCCCTCACGGGCCGGGCCCGCCCGAAGGCGGTCCCGGCCAGTGAGGATCTAGCAGCCGGATGCGATCCGGCAGATGAGGGGGACGAGTTAGGAGATGCCGTCCTGGACAGCGCTGACCATGGCGTCAACGTTGTTCAGGCCGTAGCCCACCAGGTACCAGCTGGAGGAATCCAGCATGGTGATGCGGTCGTTCTTGGCAGCCTTGGTGCCCATGACGAGTTCGTTGTCCAGGACCGCGGAGGCAACTTCGCCGGCGTTGCCTACTGCGACGTCGCGGTCAATGACGAACAGGTTGTCCGGGTTGATCTCGGCGACGTATTCGAAGGACACGGATTCGCCGTGCTGGGCTTCGGACTTGATGTCAGCAGCCGTGGCGACACCCAGGACATCGTGGATCAGACCGAAGCGTGAGCCGGCGCCGTAAGCGGTCATTTCGCCGCCGCTGGTCATGATGATCAGGCCGTTGCCGGCGTCGGCAGCGGTGGCCTTGGTTTCTTCGACCTTGGCGTCCAGTGCGGCGAGCTTCTCCTCGACCTCGGCTTCCTTGCCGAAGATTTCACCGATGATTTCGGTGTTGGAGATGAAGGAGTTCCACGGATCCGCAGCGTCGGTGCTGAGGTTGATCGTCGGGGCGATCTTGGAGAACTCTTCATAGGAGTCTGCGGTGCGGCCGGACATGATGATGAGGTCCGGGGCGCCGGCGCTGATGGCTTCGAAGTCCGGCTCCTTCATGCTGCCGATTTTCTCGTAGTCATCCGAGCCGTACTTGGAGAGGCTTTCGGGGAAGTTGGCGGCCGGAACGCCGTCAACCTCGATGCCCAGGGCATCAAGGGTGTCCAGGGCGCCCAGATCGAAGGTGTAGACAACCTCGGGGTTCACGGGAACCTCGGTAGTGCCCTGGGTGTGCTCCACGGTGACGGTGGCCGGCTCAGTCGCTGCGGGTTCTGCAGCGGCTTCGGTCTCCGAACCGCACGCGCTGACGGCAAGCAGGGAAACCAGGGCGGTTCCGGCCAGCAGCCGGGACTTGAGGGTGGTCTTCACGGGGTGCTCCAGATGATCTCTATGGTTTGGCCCAATGACGGATGCCTCCGCATTAGGTCACAAAATCGTTGGCTAATTTTGCGCGCCTTTGAAAACTATCTTGTTAGGCAAGGCTAAGCAACTCCATGAACGCACGTGAGTAACCGAACGACGCAGTGCAGTCCCACTTGCCGGGACCGGGGGAGGTGCCGGGTAAAACCTTTGTTGGCACTCACCTTGACCGAGTGCTAACCGTTGCATAAAGTCGGAGCTAGCACTCACCTAGTGAGGGTGCTAATTCCTGAGGGAAGCGCCCACCGGCACCCGCGACGACGGCAAGCGCCTACCGACGGTCCACAAACCCGTTAGTAACTAAGCAAAGGAGAGCCCGAGTGTCGGTCTCTATTAAGCCCCTTGAGGATCGCATCGTTGTTCGCCCGCTCGAAGCTGAGCAGACCACGGCTTCCGGCCTGGTCATCCCGGACACCGCTAAGGAAAAGCCCCAGGAAGGTGAAGTCGTAGCTGTCGGCCCCGGCCGCGTTGACGACAACGGCAACCGTGTGCCGATCGATGTCGCCGAGGGCGACGTCGTCATCTACTCGAAGTACGGCGGAACCGAGGTCAAGCAGGGCGGCCAGGAATACCTGGTGCTCTCCGCACGCGACGTGCTGGCCATCGTCGTCAAGTAAGTCTTTGAAGACCCCGGCCAGATTCGGCCGGGGTCTTCTTTTGTAGATGTAGTTCTCGAAAGGACACACACATGGCAAAGCAGTTGGAGTTCAACGACTCCGCCCGTCGTTCACTGGAAGCCGGTGTCGACAAGCTCGCCAACACCGTCAAGGTCACCCTCGGCCCGCGCGGCCGCAACGTGGTGCTCGCCAAGACCTGGGGCGCTCCCACCATCACCAACGACGGCGTCACGATCGCCCGCGAAGTCGAGCTCGACGATCCGTATGAGAACCTTGGCGCGCAGCTGGCCAAGGAAGTTGCCACCAAGACCAACGATGTTGCCGGCGACGGCACCACCACCGCCACGGTCCTGGCCCAGGCGCTGGTCAAGGAAGGCCTGCGCAACGTAGCTGCAGGCGCCGCTCCCGGCGCGCTGAAGCACGGCATCGAGACCGCTGTTGAGGCAGTGGCCGCACGCCTGCTGGAAAACGCCCAGGAAGTCGAAGGCAACCAGGTTGCCCACGTGGCTGCCATCTCCGCCCAGAGCGAGGAAGTCGGCCAGCTGCTGGCCGAGGCTTTCGACAAGGTCGGCAAGGACGGCGTCATCACCATCGAGGAATCTTCCTCGACGTCCACCGAACTGGTCATCACCGAAGGCATGCAGTTCGACAAGGGTTACCTCTCGCCGTACTTCGTTACCGACGCTGAGCGCCAGGAAGCTGTCCTTGAAGACGCCCTGATCCTGATCAACTCCGGCAAGATCTCCTCCGTGGCTGAGTTCCTGCCGCTGCTGGAAAAGGCGCTGCAGGCCTCCAAGCCGCTGTTCATCATTGCCGAAGACGTGGACGGCGAAGCCCTCTCCACCCTGGTCGTCAACAAGATCCGCGGCACGCTGAACGTTGTTGCCGTCAAGGCTCCGGGCTTCGGCGACCGCCGCAAGGCCATGATGCAGGACATCGCCACCCTCACCGGCGCCCAGGTTGTGTCTCCGGACCTCGGCCTGAAGCTGGACCAGGTTGGCCTGGAGGTGCTGGGTTCTGCCCGCCGCATCACCGTCACCAAGGACAACACCACGATCGTTGACGGCGCCGGCTCCGAAGCTGACGTCGCTGACCGCGTTGCCCAGATCCGCGCCGAGATCGAGCGCACCGATTCCGACTGGGACCGCGAGAAGCTCCAGGAACGCCTGGCCAAGCTGTCCGGCGGCATCGGTGTGATCAAGGTTGGTGCTGCAACCGAGGTTGAGCTGAAGGAAAAGAAGCACCGCATCGAGGACGCTGTGTCCTCTACGCGTGCTGCCCTGGAAGAGGGCATCGTGGCCGGCGGCGGTTCCGCGCTGGTCCACGCTTCCCGCGCCCTGGACACCGATTCCGAGGTGGCAAAGCTCGACGGCGACGCCGCCACTGCCGTCGGCCTGGTCCGCCGTGCGCTGGCCCAGCCGCTGCGCTGGATCGCTGAAAACGCCGGTGCCGAAGGGATGGTTGTTGTTTCAAAGGTGAGCGAGCTGGACGTCAACAACGGCTTCAATGCCGCCACGGGCGAATACGGCAACCTGATCGAAGCCGGAGTTATCGACCCGGTCAAGGTCACCCGCTCCGCTCTGCGGAACGCCGCTTCCATCGCCGCCCTGGTGCTGACCACCGAGGCGCTCGTCGTCGAAAAGCCGGCTGACGAAGAAGATGACCACGGCCACAGCCACTAATTCCGGCTGAGCCTAAAGGCCCCGTCCGGCGCGGATTCCTCCGCACCGGACGGGGCTTTTGTTCTTCCCGGCGGCTGAGCGGGACGGCGGGATTCAGGGTCCGGAGCGGGCGGCCGGTAAACTCTTGCGGTATTTGCCGCTTTGAAAGGACACCCGCAAGTGTCAGCACCCGTGCAGCACGCTGCCGCTTCGCCTGCCCCGCCGGCCAACGCCGCACCCGCCGCCGAACGCCGTTACCGGCCGGAGGTCCAGGGCCTGAGGGCCCTGGCCGTGATACTGGTGGTTTTCTACCACGTCTGGCTGGGCCGGGTATCCGGCGGCGTGGATGTCTTTTTGCTGATCTCGGCGTTCCTGCTGACCGGCTCCTTTGTCCGCAAGGCAGAAAGCGGCCGTGCGCTGGCCCTGGGCCGGTACTGGCTGCACCTGTTCAAGCGGCTGCTGCCCGCCGTCGCCGTCGTCCTGCTTGCGGTGCTGGGAGCTGCGGCGGCACTGCTCCCGGCCAGCGCCCGGCAGGACCTGATCGGACAAACCTGGTCCTCGCTCTTCTACTTCCAGAACTGGGCCCTGGCAAACAACGCCGTGGACTACCTGGCGGCAGACCACAGTGCCGCCAGCCCCCTGCAGCATTTCTGGTCCCTGTCCATCCAGGGCCAGGTGTTCATCCTCTGGCCCCTGATCTTCGCTGCAGCCCTGCCGGCGGCCAGGCTGGTTGGCAGGAGCTACCGGTCAGTGCTGGCCGTGGTCTTCGCAGCGGTGTTCGCAGTGTCGCTGGCGTTCTCAATCTGGCAGACCGGGGCCAACCAGGCCTACGCCTACTTTGACACCCGGACCAGGCTCTGGGAATTCGCGCTCGGTTCCCTGCTGGCACTGGCACTGCCCTTTCTGCGCATCGGCCGCCGGATCCGGATCCTGGTCGGCTGGACCGGTGTGGTGGCCATGCTGAGCTGCGGGATCATCCTGCAGGTCCAGCAGCAGTTCCCCGGCTACCTTGCCCTCTGGCCTACCCTGGCAGCAGCCATGGTGATCGCCGCCGGAGATACCGGAAGCCGGGCCGGCGCCGACCGCTGGCTCAAAGCCAAACCGCTGGTGAAGCTGGGGGACAACTCCTATGCCCTGTATCTCTGGCACTGGCCGGTGCTGGTGTTCTGGCTGATTGCCTCCAAACAGCAGAACGCCGGGATGGTGGACGGCGCCGTCGTCATTGCCGTGTCGCTGCTGCTGGCCGTGCTCACCACCAAACTGGTTGAAGGCCCGCTGCGCACCTGGTCCTGGCCGCAGGCTGCGTCCTGGCGTTCCGGCCTGGTGCTGGCGGCGTCCTTCGCGCTCGTTGCAGCACCGCTGGCCGGCTGGCAGGCCAAGGTAGACGCGCAGGCCGAGGCCGTGCGGCTGCAGTCCATCGCGGACAACCCCGGAGCTCTGTCCCTGGACCCGGACTTCGAAACCGCATCATCCACCCAGGCACTGGTGAAACCGGCGCCGTCGGAGATGGACGAGGAATGGGCAAAACTGGACGAGGCCTGTGAGGAGAGCGTGGCCCCGGCGCCGGAGAGCATGCTGGAAAAGCACTGCAAGCAGATCGGCACCGCCGCCGGTGCACAGAAAACCATAGTGGTCCTGGGGGATTCCCACGCGATGCAGTGGACTGCAGCGCTGGGACCGGTGGCACTGGCCAATGACTGGCATATGGTGTCGGTCCTGAAGATGGGCTGCCGCTATGGAGCAGAAGACCCGGAGCGTTCCGAGGAATGCAACGCCTTCAACCAGGCGGCGGGGGAGTACGTGCTGGACCTGATGCCGGACGCAGTCTTCACCGTGGCGTCGGTGACGCGGGAATCCGTGCCGGATGAAACCCTGGCCGGCGGCTATGAGGAAGGTGTTCGCGGCTTCGCCGAAGCAGGGATCCAGGTCCTTGCCATGCGGGACAACCCCAGATTCGAGTTCGACATGTTCAAGTGCCTTGAATCCAACGGATTCAACGCGCAGGCCTGCCACGTTCCCCGCAGCCAGCTGCTTGCTGAAGTCTCTCCGCTGGACGGGCTCGAGGCGCGGATCCCCGGCGTACGTGTCCTGGATATGAGCGACCAGTTCTGCTTCGACGGCGGCTGCCCCGGAATTATCGGCAACGTGATCGTCTACAAAGACCATGACCACCTGAACCGGACGTACATGGAAACCACCTCCCACGTGCTGGCCGAGCGCATCCTGGCCGCCACCGGCTGGGAGGGCGTCAGCATGACCGGAACGACATAGGGCCAAAGCATCCGAAGGAATAGGGAGGGCCGCCGATTTCGTTCTACGATTAGATAAACGCGGGCGTGTTGTCCCACCCACCCCCACAAAACTCTCCGGTCCTGAAAGAGGCGCGCACTTGAGCCAGCAGTCCCCAGAACACGATCCGTTCGGCTTCGTCGGACTTACCTACGACGACGTCCTTCTGCTGCCCGGCCCCACGGACGTTATTCCGTCCGAGGCAGACACCAGCTCCCGCCTGAGCAAGCGCATCACCGTGCAGACCCCGCTGCTCTCCGCAGCGATGGATACAGTCACCGAGTCCCGCATGGCCATTGCCATGGCCCGCCACGGCGGCCTGGGTGTCATTCACCGCAACCTCTCCATCGCAGACCAGGCTGAACACGTTGACCGCGTCAAGCGCAGCGAATCCGGCATGATTACCAACCCGGTCACCATCGACCCGGACGCCACGCTGCAGGAACTGGACGACCTCTGCGCCCACTTCCGGGTCTCCGGCCTGCCGGTCGTGGATCCGGATAACAAGCTGCTGGGCATTGTGACGAACCGCGACACCCGCTTCATCCCGCGCTCTGAGTACCCCACCCGCAAGGTCGGGGAAGTCATGACCCGGATGCCGCTGATCACCGGCCGCGTGGGCATCACCCCGGAAGAGACCGTTGAGCTCCTGGGCAAGAACCGGATCGAGAAGCTTCCGCTGGTGGACGACGACGGCCGCCTCCAGGGCCTGATCACCGTCAAGGACTTCGACAAGGCAGAGCAGTACCCGCTGGCCACCAAGGACGACGAGGGCCGGCTGCGCGTCGGCGCCGCCGTCGGCTTCTTCGGTGACGGCTACGAGCGTGCCATGGCACTGGTTGACGCCGGAGTGGACGTCCTGGTGGTGGACACCGCCAACGGCCACAGCGCAGGCGTGCTGGAAATGATTGCCCGCCTGAAGAAGGACCCCGCCGCAGCCCACGTGGACGTCATCGGCGGCCAGGCAGCTACCCGCGAAGGTGCGCAAGCGCTGATCGACGCCGGTGCCGACGCCATCAAGGTTGGCGTAGGCCCGGGCTCGATCTGCACCACCCGTGTGGTTGCCGGCGTTGGCGTACCGCAGATCACCGCCATCTACGAAGCGGCCAAAGCAGCTATTCCCGCAGGCGTTCCGGTGATCGCCGACGGCGGCCTGCAGTACTCGGGCGACATCGGCAAGGCGATCGTCGCCGGCGCAGACACCGTGATGCTCGGCGGCCTGCTCGCCGGCTCCGCGGAAAGCCCGGGTGACCTGGTGTTCGTGAACGGCAAGCAGTTCAAGACCTACCGAGGCATGGGCTCCCTGGGGGCCATGCAGACCCGCGGGAAGAACACGTCCTACTCCAAGGACCGCTACTTCCAGGCCGACGTGCCGAGCGACGAAAAGCTGATCCCCGAAGGCATCGAAGGCCAGGTGCCCTACCGCGGCCCGCTGTCCGCCGTCGCACACCAGCTGGTGGGCGGGCTCCGCCAGACCATGTTCTACACCGGCGCCCACACCATCCCCGAGCTCAAGGCCAAGGGCCGCTTTGTCCGGATCACCTCCGCCGGACTGAAGGAATCCCACCCGCACGACATCATGATGACCGCTGAAGCACCGAACTACGGCCGCCGCTAAAGCATGCCGTTATGGGAAGCAGGCACCGTCCGCACCGGATCGGTGCCTGCTTCTTTTAACGACTGGGATAACCTAGAGCAGTGACTAACGAGATAGAGATCGGCCGTGGCAAGCGTGGGCGCAGAGCCTACTCCCTGGATGACGTAGCGATTGTGCCCTCCCGGCGCACCCGTGATCCCCAGGATGTCTCGGTCAACTGGCAGATAGACGCCTACCAGTTTGAAATGCCCGTCATCGGCGCCCCGATGGACTCGGTGATGTCTCCGGCCAGCGCCATCGCACTGGGCCGCCTGGGCGGACTCGGCGTCCTGAACCTCGAGGGCCTGTGGACCCGGTACGAGGATCCGCAGCCGATTCTGGACGAAATCGCCGTCCTCAGCGAAGAGAACTTCAATCCCTCCGCTACCCGGCGGCTGCAGGAGATCTACACTGCGCCGATCCAGGCCGAACTGATCACCTCACGCCTGGCGGAAATGCGCGAAGCGGGCGTGACCGTAGCCGGCTCCCTGACTCCGCAGCGCACGCAGGAGTTCTACAAGACCGTCCTGGCCGCCGGCGTGGACATCTTCGTGATCCGCGGAACCACCGTCTCCGCCGAACACGTCTCCAAGAATGTTGAACCGCTGAACCTCAAGCAGTTCATCTACGAACTCGACGTCCCCGTGATCGTCGGCGGGGCTGCCGGCTACACCCCGGCCCTGCATCTGATGCGCACCGGCGCAGCTGGTGTCCTGGTCGGTTTCGGCGGCGGCGCCACCACCACCACGCGGCGGGCGCTGGGCATTCACGCCCCGATGGCCACGGCCATCTCCGACATCGCCGAAGCCCGCCGGGACTACATGGATGAGTCCGGCGGCCGGTACGTGCATGTGATTGCCGACGGCGGCATGGGCACCAGCGGTGACATCATCAAGGCCATCGCCATGGGCGCTGACGCCGTGATGCTCGGCTCCGCTCTGGCCCGCGCCGAGGAAGCACCCGGGCGCGGCTGGCACTGGGGTCAGGAAGCCCACCACAGCGAACTCCCGCGCGGTGACAGGGTCCACCTGGACACCGTCGGCCCGCTGAAGGAAGTCCTCTGGGGTCCCTCGCACCACACCAACGGAACCTCCAACCTGATGGGGGCTCTGCGGCGGGCAATGGCAACAACCGGATACTCTGACCTGAAGGCGTTCCAGCGCATTGATGTGCTGGTCTCGCCATACCTTTACAACACCTGAGCACGTCCAACCCCACCACCCCCGGGGCACGCTTCAGAGAGGAACTAGACCATGGCAACAGATGCACTTAGCCCGGAATACCGCGAAGAAGCCCTGCAAAGACTGCGTTCGACGTCGGAACCCGGCGGTCAGCTGGATGTCCTGATCGTCGGCGGCGGGGTGGTGGGCGCCGGTGCTGCACTGGATGCCGTGACCCGCGGCCTGAAGGTCGGCATGGTGGAAGCCCGTGACTGGGCCTCCGGAACCTCCTCACGCTCCTCCAAACTGATCCACGGCGGCCTGCGTTACCTGGAGATGCTCGACTTCGCACTGGTCCAGGAAGCACTGAAGGAACGCGGCCTGCTGCTGCAGCGCATCGCTCCGCACCTGGTGAAGCCCGTTCCGTTCCTCTACCCGCTCACCAAGCGTTTCATCGAGCGGCCCTACGTGGGCGCCGGCATTTTCCTCTACGACACCCTGGGTATGACGTCCGGCAACTCCCGCGGCGTGCCCATGCAGAAGCACCTGAGCCGCCGCGGAACCCTGCGGGCTGCCCCCAGCCTCAAGGATGACGCCATGATCGGCTCCATCCGCTACTACGACGGCCAGGTGGATGACGCCCGGTACGTGGCGAACATGGTCCGCACTGCCGTCCACTACGGGGCCACTGCCGTGAACCGGCTTTCAGTCGTCGACTTCCTCCGCGAGGGGGAGCGTGTGGTGGGTGCCCGCGTCCGTGACCAGGAAACCGGCGAAGAGTTCGACATCGCCGCCAGCCAGGTGGTCAACGCCACCGGCGTCTGGACCGATGAGACCCAGGCCATGGTCACCGACCGCGGCCAGCTGAAGGTCCGTGCCTCCAAGGGCATCCACCTGGTGGTGCCCCGGGACCGCATCCAGTCCACGGTGGGCATGATCCTGCGCACTGAAAAGTCCGTCCTCTTTGTCATTCCGTGGGGACGGCACTGGATCATCGGCACCACAGATACCGACTGGAACCTGGACAAGTCCCACCCTGCCGCCACTTCTGCAGACATCGACTACCTGCTCGAACACGTCAACCGCGTCCTGAAGCGGCCGCTGACCCGCGAAGACGTCGAGGGCGTCTACGCCGGGCTGCGTCCGCTGCTGGCGGGGGAGAACGACTCCACGGCCAAGCTGTCCCGCGAACACGTCGTTGCGCACCCCGTACCCGGCCTGGTGGTTGTGGCGGGCGGTAAGTGGACCACCTACCGCGTTATGGCCAAGGACGCCGTGGACGAAGCGGCACGGGCACTGGATGAGAAGGTCCCCGAGTCCTGTACACAGACCATCCCGCTGCTGGGCGCCGTCGGCTACAAGGCAGCCTGGAACCGGCGCCACCGCACGGCGGACGAATACGGCATCCACGTTGTCCGTGTGGAGCACCTGCTCAACCGCTACGGGGCGCTCTCCGGTGAGGTTCTGGACCTGATCGCCGCTGACCCTGCCCTGGGCGAACCGCTGCCCGGCGCTGATGACTACCTTGGCGCCGAGGTTGTTTACGCCACCACGCATGAGGGCGCACGCCACATCGAGGACGTCCTGGCGCGCCGTACCCGGATTTCGATTGAGTCCTGGGACCGCGGCGTCTCGGCAGCGCCGGTCGTTGCTGAGCTGATGGCTCCGATCCTGGGCTGGGACGAAGCGCGGGTGGAAGAGGAAGTGCGCCACTACCTCGCCCGTGTGGAAGCCGAACGGCTGAGCCAGGAACAGCCCGACGACGTCTCCGCCGACGCCGCCCGGCTGGCCGTCCAGGACATCGCCCCGCGCTGAACCGGATACGAAACGCATGACTGAGCTCAGCCTGAACGCGTCGGGCGCCGTCCTTACCGAGCCGGAAATGGTCATCCTGGAAATGGAGGCCAAGGACCGGGACGACGCCGCGGCGCAGCTGGCCGCACGGATGTTCGCCCAGGGACGCATTCGGGACCTGGATGGCTTCCTGAAGGACGTCACGGCCCGGGAGCACCAAATGGCTACCGGGCTGCCCGGCGGCATCGGACTGCCACACGCCCGCAGCCAGTACACCCTGAAGACCTCAATCGCCGTCGGGGTGTGCAAGTACGGGCACAGTGTGGACTTCGGTGCCTCCGACGGCCCGGCGACCGTGGTGCTGCTCATTGCCACGCCGGCAGGCGCCTACTCGGAGCATCTGGAGGTGCTGGCCACGCTGGCACGGTCCCTGTTCCGGCCGTCCTTCCGGGAATCCCTGCGCCGGGCGCAGGATCCGGAAGTCATTGCCGAGCTCATGAATTCCTCGCTGGTGTTCTTTGATCACTAAAGCGGACCCGGAGGCGGCATTGGGTTTTCTACACGACTACGAAGTACCGTTAAGCCGTGCTTAAGACTGCCCTGAAACCGCGCTGGATCGCCGGACTGCTGTTTGCCCTGGCCATATCCACCGTGTTCGTGCTGCTTTCCGAGTGGCAGTTCTCGGCAGCCGAAAACGAGGGGCCGCCCCCGGCGGAGGACACCGAAACCGTCCTCCCGCTGACCGAGGTCTTCACCCCCGGCGTACCGCTCTACGGCACCCAGGCGGACCAGATGGTGACGTTCACCGGTTCCTTCCAGCCCGAAGACCAGGTGCTGATCGGCAACCGCCTGCTGGACGGAGAAGAGGGCTACTGGGTCGTCACCGCGTTCGACGTCGACGGCGCCCCGCAGGACGCATCGATCCCCGTGGTGCGCGGCTGGACGGAAGAAGCCGGCGACGCCGGAACCGCCCCCGAGGGGGAAATCACCATTACCGGCCGGCTGCTCCCGCCGGAGGCTCCGATCGCCGGACCGGTGCCGGGCGGCACCGTCGCAGCGCTTTCGAGTGCCGAACTCAGCAACATCTGGGACCAGCCCCTGTACTCGGCCTTTGTGACCGCGCACGAGACCACGGCCAACGGTGCCCCGGTTGAGACCGGACTGCAGACGGTCACCGTGGCGCCGCAGCCGCAGGAAACAACCATCAACTGGCTGAACATCTTCTACGCCGTTGAATGGGTGGTCTTCGCCGGCTTCTCCGTCTTCCTGTGGTGGCGCCTGCTGGCTGATTCCTACCAGCGCAGCCTCGAAGAGGACGAGTACGAAGACGACGAATACGAAGACGACGAGTACGACGACGAACCCGGTACAACTACCAGTGAGGTAAAGAAGTGAGCGACCCCGCAGTCACCCGGCAGCCGCGCCCGAAGAAGAAGAAGCGCCGCTTCGGCGGCACCCACGCGCAGATCCGGACGGCCCTGGCCTTCTACAAGGTTTCGTCCTGGGTGACCGGTATCTTCCTGCTGCTGCTGGTGGCGGAAATGATCATGAAGTACGTGCTGGAGATTCCGCCGGTCATTGTGGGCGGCCTGAACCTCTACACCGCGGTGCTGATCGCGCACGGCTGGCTCTACGTGGTCTACCTGTTCGCCGACTTCCGGCTGTGGCAGCTGATGCGCTGGCCGTTCTCCAAGTTCATTGTCATTGCACTGGGCGGTGTGGTGCCGTTCCTGTCCTTTATCGTGGAAACCCGCACCCACAAGCAGGTTCTTGCGGAACTCGAAGCGCACCCCGAAGCCGCCAAGCGGTACTAGGCGGCTTCTTCACCGCCTGCAACCGGCACAATGTGCAGGCGGTGCTCCGGGGCGACTATCCTTGAAACCGTGACTAATCCCGCGACTGCTCCCATTGAAGAGCGCCCCGTCCTGGTAGTGGACTACGGTGCCCAGTACGCCCAGCTGATTGCCCGGCGCGTACGCGAAGCCGACGTTTACTCCGAGGTCGTGCCGCACACCTACAGCACCCAGGAACTCCTGGCCAAGAACCCCGCAGCGATCATCCTCTCCGGCGGCCCCTCCAGCGTGTACGCCGAAGGCGCCCCGAAGGTGGACCCTGCCCTGTTTGATGCCGGCGTTCCGGTTTTCGGCATCTGCTACGGCTTCCAGGCCATGGCAGCCGCCCTTGGCGGCAAGGTCGCAAAGACCGGCATGCGCGAATACGGATCCACTGACGCCGCAGCAGTAAACGGCTCCCGCTCCATCCTCGAGGGCACCCCCGAGCACCAGAACACCTGGATGAGCCACGGCGACAGCGTCCACGAAGCACCCGAGGGCTTCGAGGTCCTCGCCAGCACCGCCGGCGCACCGGTGGCTGCTTTCGCCAACGAGGACAAGAAGCTCTACGGCGTCCAGTGGCACCCGGAAGTAAAGCACTCGGCACACGGCCAGCAGGTCCTGGAGAACTTCCTCTTCAAGGGCGCGCGGCTGGACCGCAGCTGGACCACCGGCAACATTGTCGAAGAGCAGGTCGAGCGGATCCGCGAACAGATCGGTTCCTCCCGCGTGATCTGCGGCCTGTCCGGCGGCGTTGACTCCGCTGTGGCCGCTGCCCTGGTGCAGCGCGCCGTCGGCGACCAGCTCACCTGTGTGTTCGTTGACCACGGACTGCTGCGCGAAGGCGAAGCCGAACAAGTTGAACGCGACTTTGTCGCTGCTACCGGCGTCAACCTCTACGTCGCCAACGAGCAGGAGCGCTTCCTGAGCGCCCTTTCCGGCGTCACCGACCCGGAGACCAAGCGCAAGATCATCGGCCGCGAGTTCATCCGCGCGTTCGAAGAAGCTGAGCGCGCCATCATGGCCGAAGCCAACGCGGCCGGCGAGCCGATCCGGTTCCTGGTCCAGGGCACGCTCTACCCGGACGTCGTCGAATCCGGCGGCGGCGAAGGCGCAGCGAACATCAAGAGCCACCACAACGTGGGCGGTCTGCCGGAGGACATGCAGTTCGAACTGGTTGAGCCACTGCGCCTGCTGTTCAAGGACGAAGTCCGTGCGGTTGGACGCGAACTCGGCCTGCCGGCTGAGATCGTCGGCCGTCAGCCGTTCCCCGGCCCCGGACTGGGCATCCGCATCATCGGCGAAGTCACCAAGGACCGCCTGGACCTGCTGCGCCGCGCGGACGCGATTGCCCGCGCCGAGCTCACCGCAGCCGGCCTGGATGAGGAAGTCTGGCAGATGCCGGTTGTGCTGCTGGCTGACGTCCGCAGCGTCGGCGTCCAGGGCGACGGCCGCACCTACGGCCATCCGATCGTCCTGCGTCCGGTGTCCAGTGAGGACGCCATGACTGCCGACTGGTCACGCCTGCCGTACGACCTGCTGGCACGGATCTCAAACCGGATTACCAACGAAGTGGACGGCGTTAACCGGGTGGTGCTGGACGTAACCAGCAAGCCCCCGGGAACCATCGAGTGGGAGTAGCATCATAGGGCGCGGGGGGCGGGGGGGGGGGCCGCCCCCCCCCCCCCACGCCGGTTCGGACACGCTGCTGCATTTCACGGTCACGCCGGAGAACAGCATCGACCTGACCCACGCCCACCCCTCCGGCCTGGCCCAGCTGCTGGCCGGCAGGAAGACCAGGCTCTCAACCCTGCTCCGCGACGCCGAACACTACCGCACCGCCATGCGTGCAGCCCGTGCACTGCGCGCCAAGATCTACGAGCTCGGCTCCGACCGCGGAATCGACGTCGGCTACCTCGCCGCCGGAACCGCCTCCTGGCGCTACGCCTCGGATGATGCAGTGCGCCCCGAATCCCTGACTGCGCCGGTGATGCTCACCGCCGTCAGCCTCACCGTCCACGCCTCCCAGGACGACTACGAACTCCAGCTCACCGGCAAAGCCGGGCTGAACCCGGCACTGGTCCGCCACCTCGAAACCCAGCAGGGCCTCGACGTGGACGCCGAGGCGCTGGCACGCCTGGCCTACGGCACCGCACGCTTCGACCCGCACCCGGTTCTGGAGCGCCTGCGCGGCCTCACTGAGGGCGTCCGCGGCATGAACATCGAGCACCGCCTGCTGGTCTCAACCTTCGCTGACCTCCCGGATCTTGCCGAGGACACCGCACTGGACCCCTCCCACCCGGTGCTGCGCGCGCTGATGGACGCGGCCGTCGGCGGCAGCACTGCCGTGCCGGAGCCCGCCGATCCCGGACTTCCGCCGCTCGATGACCGTGCGCCGGCCGATGAGCTGCTGGTCATGGACGCAGACCGCGAACAGCAGGACGTGCTGGACCTCGCCGGGGCAGGCAACTCCCTGGTGGTTTCGGCGCCCCCCGGAACGGGCCAGACCCAAACCGCCGTCAACGCCGCCGCCGCGCTGGTCAATGCCGGCAAGTCCGTGCTGGTTGTCGCTGAACGGCGCGGCACCCTCAACGAGTTCGTTTCCGCCCTGGACAGCCTGAACCTCGGTTCCCTGGTGCTGCAGCTCGGCGCCGGTCTGAGCGAAGAAGCGCTGCGGGACCGCCTGGTACGCGCCATCGTGCGCAGCGAAAAGGCTGCCGAGCCGAACCTGGGGAACCTGCACAAAGTCCTCCAGGAAAGCCGCCACCAGCTGCGTGACCACGTAAAGTCCCTGCATAACGTCCGGCAGCGCTGGGGATGCTCTCCGTACCAGGCGATGCAGTCCCTGGCCGAGCTCACCTCCCTTTCACCTGCACCGGCCACCACCGTGCGGCTGAAGCGCAGCGTGCTGGACAGCATCACGGACCGCACGGAACTGACCGGGCGCCTGCGGCGGGCCGCGGAGCTGGGCAGTTTCTCCCGCGCCGCCGTCTCCAGTCCCTGGTTCGGGGCCAAGCTCCTGAACCGCAAGGAAACAGAGGCAGCACACAAACTCACCGAGGAACTTGCCGAGGCACTGCCCCAGCTGCGTGCCCGGGTGCAGGAAGTGGCCGAACATTCGCAGATCCGGCTGGGGGAGACGTTCGCCCAGTGGGGTGAACAGCTCCAGCTGCTAGTTGCCGTGCGCGAAAGCCTGGACAAGTTCACCCCGGACATCTTCGACCGGCCCGTCACGGACCTGATCTCCGCCACCGCCTCCTCCTCCTGGCGGCGTGAGCACGGGGTGGACATGAGCTCCATGACCCGCTCCCGCCTGCGCCGGGTTGCCAAGGAATACATCCGTCCCGGCGTGCACATCTCCGACCTCCACACCTCCCTGGTGCAGGTCCAGCAGCAGCGCGGAATCTGGGCCCGGTATGCCGCCACACAGCGGCACCCCTCAGTTCCCACCGGACTCGCCGACCTCAACCGGACCTACCTTGAAGTCAAGGGCCAGCTGGATGAACTGACCCGCATCCTGGCGGGAACCCCGGACAAGCCGGACCTCGCCGCCCAGTCCCTGGATGACCTGGAGAAGAAGCTGCGGGCCCTGGCCGGGGACAAGGAGACCCTTGAAACCCTCCCGGAGCGGACCCTCCTGGTAGATGAGATGCGCGGGCAGGGGCTCGGCGAACTGCTCGACGACCTCGAGGCACGCGAAGTGACCGCCCGCCAGGTCGGCTACGAACTCGAGCTGGCCTGGTGGCAGTCAGCGCTGGAAGCCATGATCAGCGGTGACGACTACCTGGCCATGTCCGACGGCGACAGCCTGCGCCGGCTCGAAGCAGAGTACCGGCTGGCGGACAACGCCCACATTGCCTCCGGTGCTTCGCGGCTGCGCTGGGAACTTGCACGGCGCTGGCGCGAAGGGATCAAGTCCCGTCCCAAGGATGCAGCCCGGCTGCGCGACGTCATCAAGACCGGCCCGCTGACGGTGGACTCGCTCTCCGGCCAGTCGGATGAACTGGTGGCTTCGCTGCTGCCCGTCTGGGCAGCGAGCCCGCTCCTGCTGCCCATGATGCTCCCCGGCTCCCGGCGCTTTGATGCCGTCATCATCCTGGACGCCGAGTCGATGAGCCTGCAGGCGGCCGTTCCGGCAATCGCCCGGGCCGAACAGGTGATTGCCTTCGGTGACGGAAACCTCGGCGGACCGCGGCCGTTCAGCATCAACGTCCAGCGTTCCGAAGCTGGAACAGCCGACGACGAACTGCCCAGTGCCTTCGATGCGCTCTCCCGCATCCTTCCGGTCCGCAGCCTCTCCACGGTCTACCGCGGCACGGACAAGCACCTGCTCAAGCAGCTCAGCGACGAGTTCTACGGAGGACGCCTCTCCTGGGCGCCCCGCGGCGACGAGGTGGCCACCGGGGAACGGCCTCTCACAGTGGAGTACCTCGCTGACGGAACCGGCATGCCCAGCGCAGACCAGGAGGGTGTGGAGAGCGTCTCGGCCGAAGTCAACCGGGTTGTTGACCTGGTGTTCGAACACGTCCGGCGGCGGCCAAGCCAGTCCCTGGCGGTCATCACGGCCAGCCCGCGGCATGCCGTGCGCGTTGCCGAAGCCATCCGGGTGCAGATGGCCAACTTCCCGTGGGCAGCGGACTTCTTCGCTCCCGGCGCGGAATCATTCCGGGTGGTGCCGGCCGACCGTGCCGCAGGACTGGTCCGCGACGCCGTGATCTTCTCACTCGGCTTTGGCCGGACCCCGCACGGCCGGGCGCTGCACAACTTTGGCCTGCTTTCCGAGCCCGGCGGCCGGGGACGGTTCGTCAACGCGATGACCCGGGCCCGCTACCGCCTGCACGTGCTGACCTGCTTCCAGCCCTCTGATCTCGACGAGTCCAGGCTGGGCCACGGAGCGCTGGACTTCTACCGGCTGCTGGTCCGTGAGCTCGACGGCCGTCCGGCAGAGGCGGCGAAGGAACGGCCGTCCGGAAACTCGATCATGGCGGATGACCCGCTGGTGGCGGATTTGGTCGGCCGGCTGCGCTCCCGCGGCGCCGAGGTCTGGGACCACTACGACGACGTCATTGACATTGTCGCCACGGTGCGCCGGTCCGCGGAGGCAGACCCTGCGGTGCCCATGGCCATCGAATCGGACGGGACGGCGCGCTACCGCAGCATGAGCGTTCGTGAACGCAGCCGTCTTCGCCCGCAGCTGCTCGAGCGGCTGGGCTGGCGGTACATGCCGCTGTGGACCATCGAGGTTTTCACCGATCCTGCAGCCTGCGCTGACCTGGTCGGCCGCTACCTGGGACTGCCCGCTTCCGACCCGGAACCGGAACCCATCCGCGAAGCACTCCAGGTGCCAGCACGCGCCACGGTGGTTCCGCACGGCAGCACGCGGATCCGTCCGCGGGCAGAGGAACAACCCAACCCGGCCATCCGCGCCGCCGCAGCAGCTGCGGCAGCGGCCGGAGGAATTGACAGAGAGCATGAGCGAGGAACAGAACAGCCAACCGGACGCCCCGAGTAGCGAGACGCTGAACCAGGCGGAACCGGTCCCGTCCGCGGCAGCGGCAGCGGCAGAGCCTGTCCGCGGCAAACGGCGGTCCCGCCGCAGCACGTCGGCACCGACCCGGCTACGGCAGGCAGCTGAACTGCTTCACACTGCTCCGGCCACAGCAGTACCGGCATCAGCCCCAGGAACAGCCGGGCAGATCAAACAGCGGTCCGGCCAGGCAGCAGCCAAACCGGACGCCGCGGACGCGGACAGCAGAACGAACGGCAACCCGCCGGTCGGGCGGCCATCCGGGCAGCCCACCGGGCGCACCGGGGCCGGGATCCTGCCCCAGACTGCGGCAGAGGACGACCCCCGTGCTTGGGGCGACGCTCCGGAGGACAGCTCCGCCTGGCTGCGGGAGCAGCGTCCTCCGCACTGGGGCTGAAGCCGTTTCGCACCGGGGCAGCAGAGCTCGCCGGTCTGAGGCTGGAAACGTCTTGCCCGCAGCAGGCCAAAGCGGACAGGCAGTTTCCTTACCTGCTGCTGGGAACCAGGTAAACCTGGCCGCGCACTGAGGCGACGGCGAGCCCGGGGGCGTCAGTGCCCGGCGCGGCCACCACCACCAGCTGTTCCTGTGCCTCACCTGCGCCAGCCCCGGGCCAGGAACTGCGGTCGCCGCCGCCGCCACTCACCCAAAGCACAGGCACACCGGCGGCCAGTATCGCCGGTTCCCCGGCGCCGTCGAACCCCTCCGGGGGTGCCACCACCACGTCCACCAGAACACCCGGCGAAAGCAGGGCGGCTGCGGCCGGATCTGCCGGGCGCAGCGGAATAGCAGCAGAACCGGCCGGTGCGCCGGTGAGCAACCCGTCGCCCACCAGCACCGTCCGGCTGATGACTGTTCCCTCCGGTACAGGAACTGCCAGCACTTCACCGGCTGCCAGTCCCGTGTCGGTTAGGGCTCCAGGAGGAACTGCCTCAGGAGGCAGCCGCACGAGCCTGAGGTCCTGGGGTGTCAGGAGGTGTCCCGCCGGCAGCTCATGAGCGGCGGCAGCGGCGGCGGTTCTGGCAGCTTCGGCCGGAAGCAGGGCCTGGACTGTGACGCCTGCCGCTGCGGCAACCGAGAGGCCGGCCAGCAACCGGCGGCGGCGGATAAGGAAACGGCGGATTCTCCCGCGTCCGGGGTGGCCGCGGACGGGCAGGCCGCGGACGGGCAGGGCTGCCCGGTCCAGGTGCGCCTGAGTCTGACGCGGCGCCGCACGGGAACTGGAAGCGCGGCTGCGCCGCAGTGCGTTGAACATGCCGCCATGTTCCGGCAGGGACAGCGGTGCGGCTGGGCTAAGAGCGGAAACAGGGGAACAAAAAGGCGCCCCGATCTCCTGTGGAGGAGTGGGACGCCTTTGGGTCAGACACCGCAGCCGGCGGTATCCCTGCTAGCTTGCCGCTGCTGCCGGTGCCGCCGGTGCAGATGCGGGGGCCGGTGCAGTCTTGGTGGCGCTGTCCTTGGCCGGAGCATCCTTCGCAGGGGCGGCCGGAACCGTGGATGCCGCATCACGTGAATCTGTGCGGTAAAAACCGGAGCCCTTGAACACCACGCCTACGCTGTTGAACTTCTTGCGCAGGTTACCGCCGCACTCGGGGCACACGGTGAGGCTGTCATCGGTGAAGGACTGCTGGATATCGAACGCGTGGCCGCAATCCTTGCAGGCATAGGCATACGTGGGCACTCTTACTCCTCCTGAAGGGCGAAAGGAAGGCCTCAGCAGTGACGATTTCCACGCCCTGGGGGCTTGGGTTGGCACTCTGCGGCCTAGAGTGCTAAGTATACACCTACCGCGGAGCCAGGCCCGTATAACCGGCGGGGCGCAGGACCCCATCAACCGGTACGTCCAAGGCGTCGGCCGGCAGGCTGCCCGGATCCAGGAATTCGTGATCATGCACCACGGCTACAACGGGCGCGGTTCCGCCGGCAGCGCGGAAGCGGGTAAGGAAGCGGTCGTAGTAACCGCCGCCCTTGCCCATCCGGGTGCCGTCCGCGGCAACAGCCAGGGCAGGGATCAGCAGCAGGTTCAGGCCAAGGACCTTCTCCAGGTCCCAGCGGGGACCTTCAGGCTCCGGCAGGCCGGGAAACAGTCCGGGGACAAGGGGCGTCTCCGGTGTCCAGGGGCACCAGGAAAGCTGATGCCCGGGTTCGCAGACCGGAACCACCACCGTATGTCCGGCAGAGCGGAGGGTGTGCAGGAGGGCCGAGGTGTCAGGTTCGCTGCCGGCAGAGAGGTAGCAGCTCACCAAAGCGCCCGTGCCCAGTGAGCCCAGCAGCGGAGCAGCAGCCGCGGCGAGCTGCTCCGCAGACTGCGCAGGATCGCTGATTTCCCGCCGCAGCATTTTGAACCTGGCGCGTACTTGTTCTTTTGTTTCGCCGCTCATTGACCCATTGTGCCTGCTGCGGCGGGGCATTTGGCGTGCTAAGTGTTCACTTAGGTACTCTTACCGTCATGACCTCAAGCCCTAAGATCACCAAAGCCGTAATTCCAGCCGCTGGTTTGGGTACGCGCTTCCTTCCTGCCACTAAAGCAATGCCGAAGGAAATGCTTCCGGTGGTGGATAAGCCGGCCATCCAGTACGTCGTTGAAGAAGCTGTCAATGCAGGCATGCCCGACATCCTGATGATCACCGGACGCAACAAGCGTTCCCTCGAGGACCACTTTGACCGGGTTCCCTTCATTGAGCAGACGCTGAAGGAGAAGGGCGATGAGGAAAAGCTCGCCCTGGTCCGTGAGTCCTCTGAACTCGGCGAGATCCACTACCTGCGCCAGGGCGATCCGAAGGGCCTGGGCCACGCCGTCCTTCGTGCCAAGCTGCACATTGGCGACGATCCCTTTGCCGTGCTGCTCGGTGACGACCTCATTGATGCCCGCGACCCGCTGCTTGAAACCATGGTGGAAGTCCAGGCCAAGACCGGTGGCTCCGTCGTAGCCCTGATCGAAGTTGAGCCGGATCAGATCAGCTCCTACGGCTGTGCCGATATTTCCGTGATCGAGGGCGAAGACTACGTGCGGGTCAACAAGCTCGTTGAGAAGCCCGACGCCGCTGACGCGCCGTCTAACCTTGCAGTTATTGGCCGCTACGTGCTGCACCCCTCTGTTTTCGGCGTGCTTGAGGAAACCGGCCCCGGCCGCGGCGGCGAAATCCAGCTCACCGATGCACTGCAGACCCTTGCCAGTGCCGAGGGCGAAGGATCCGGCGTTTACGGCGTCATCTTCCGCGGACGCCGCTACGACACCGGGGACAAGCTCAGCTACCTCAAGGCAGTAGTCACCCTGGCATCCGAGCGCGATGACCTGGGCCCGGACCTGCGCGCCTGGCTGAAGGACTTCAACAGCTCCATCGAAGCCTAGCCACATGCTGGGGTCGGCGATCTGGCCGGTGACGCTGGAAAGCGGCGACCTCATCCTCCGGCCGATCCGCTACCGGGACCGTACTGAATGGAATTCGGTGCGGTCCCGGAATGCTCAGTGGATTGGACCATGGGAAGCCACCAATCCGCTGCCCGGGAGCCCGCTGCCCTCCTACGCAGGGATGGTCCGCAGCCTTAACCAGCAGGCACGGCAGGACACCGCGCTGCCGTTTGTGATTACCGAGCGCCAGGGCGGGCTGCGGAGTTCACCGGTGATCGTGGGCCAGCTGACGGTCTCCTCCATCATCTGGGGATCCGCGCGCATGGCAACCCTTGGCTACTGGGTGGACCAGGCGCGTGCCGGCCGGGGAATTGCGCCTGCCTCCGTAGCCATGGCAACGGACCACTGCTTCCGGGTCCTTGGACTGCACCGGATGGAGATCAATATCCGGCCGGAAAACCGGCCCAGCCTGCGGGTGGTGCAAAAGCTGGGATTCCGGGAAGAAGGACTGCGGAAGCGCTACCTCCACATCGCAGGGGAATGGGCCGACCACCTTAGCTTCGCCATCACCGCGGAGGAAGTCCCCGAAGGACTGCTCGCCCGGCTGGCATCCTCACGCTGACCTCGGGTTTTGAAGTCCGGAGCTTTTCGGGTGCTGTGATTCGACACACCCTGCTCAATGCCGGAACCCATAGCTGTTTTCTCATACGGTCGTAGTTGTGGACTTCCCTCTTAACAGCTCCCTGGTCCTGGCAGCAGCCGTCGGGCTCTGGCTGCTGTGGGTTGCCCCCCAGTACCTGCATGGAAAGCAGGTGCCTGCCCCGTCCCGGGGAGGAACAGGCACCTCTGCCCTCGCAGCCAGCAGTGCCGCCACCGAACCGGACCCAAGTTCTCAGGGGAACACCATGCACAACACCAGCACCGGCGTCCAGCACACGCCGAACCCGAAGGGACGCTCCGGATCCGGAGCCGGCCCCGCTGGCCAGGCTGCCGCGGCTTCCGCTCCCGGCCCCCTGAGGGTCCGTTACGGCCGGCTGACACTGGCCATCCTTGGCCTGGTCTTCACGCTCACCGTCCTGGCCGGAGGCGCTGCTGCCCTTTTCGGTGCCGTGTCCGGCTGGATCCCCGCCGGTGCCGCTCTGGGTGCCGCCGCCGTCGTCGTTTCCCTGCGCAGCCTGGCTGTGCGGGACCAGCGCGCCCGCCGCGCCCGCCGTGAAGCAGCCGCCGCACGGCAGGTCCCGGCTCCTGCCGTGCAGGCCCCGGTGCGCAGCAACCCCAAGGCAGATGCGGTCTTTGACGCCGCAGGCGAAGACGCCGCCCGCAGGGCTGAGGCCGCCGCAGCGGCAGAACCGGCGCGTCCAGCCGCTCCGGCACCCAAGCCCGTTCCGCGTCTGACGGCAGAGGAACTGCGGGCTGCAGCACTGGCTGAAGCCGCCAAGAGCGCAGAAGCATCGTCCTGGCAGCCCGTCGCCGTCCCGAAGCCGACCTATGTGGATGCCCCGGCAGCGCCGCGGCCGGCCCCGGCCCCGCTGGCCGTCCCCGTCTCTCCCAAGCCTGTCCTGAAAACCCCCATCCGCCCCGTTGCCGCTCCGGCAGCCGGCAGCACCGCGATTGAACCTCGGCCCGCCACCGGCATCCTGAACCTGGACGACGTCCTGCAGCGGCGCCGGGCCTAACCCCGGGCATGTCTCCGAGCCGGCGCGGCCGGAGCGGAAACACCGGCCGTCCCGGATCCGGCAGTACCGCCTTCCCTGCGCGGGCCCTGCTGGAGGGCCCGGAGCTGGCCGTTCCGCTGGCCGAGCTGCTCACCCCGCACCGGCTGGTCCTGGAGTCCTGGGATCATGAGCGCACCTTTGACCGCCCCGGCGCCGGCGTCACCGCCCTCTGCCGGGTGGTCGCCCTGGACCCCGCAGGGGCAAGGACCAGTCTCTATGCCGGCATAACGACGGCGCCTGCCGCTGTCCGGGGACCGGTGCTGCGGACCTCTGCCGCCGGGACCCCGCTCTTTCTGTGGCTCCATCCCCACGATCCGCTGCTGCCGGACCTGCCGTGGGCACTCTCGCCGGAGCAGATCGGGCAGCAGGTGTTCGGAGGTGCAGACAGCGCAGGCGTGAGGCTGAAGGTCACCGGCTACCGTCCCCTTCGGAGGGCAGTTGTCCAGGCAACAGCCGGGCAGTCGCAGGCCTACATCAAGGTGGTGCTCCCCGGCCAGGCAGAAGGCCTCCGGCAGCGGCACGAACTTCTCGCAGCATCAGCCGTTCCTTCCCCTGACCTGCTGCCCGGAGCCGAGGGCCGCAGCGCCGTCGTTTTGGCTGCCCTGCCGGGAGAACCGCTGGTGCGGGAGCTTGCCGCCGGAACCAGCCGGATCACGGCCGCGGACCTCACCGGGCTGCTGGACGCACTGCCTGAATCGGCCCTGGCCCTGCGGCGCAGGCCGGCCTGGGCGGAGCGGGCACACGCCTACGGACGCGCCGCCAGCGGAGTCCTTCCCGGTCTGGAGGCACGGATCCATCAGGTCTCCGCCGGGATCGCAGCGCTGGTGGCGGACCTTGACCCGGGGCCCGTGGTACCCGTCCACGGAGACTTCTATGAGGGGAACCTGCTCACAGCCGGCGGCCGGATCACCGGGCTGCTGGACGTGGACGGTCTTGGGCCGGGACACCGGATCGATGACCTGGCCGGTTTCCTGGGACACCTGGCCGTGCTGGCACGTCTTTCGCCTGAATCCGCACTGCCCCGCCAACTCGAGGCTTTCCAGGGCCCCTTCGAAACTGCGGCGGTACAGGCCGGCAGCTCGGCGCCGGCATTGAATGCGCGCGCCGCGGGAGTGGCACTGAGCCTGGTATCCGGGGCCCGGGCCGGGCAGCTGGACAGGCAGGCCAACGCCGAGCGCAGGCTCGCTGCTGCAGAATCTCTCCTGGAGCGTGCCCGGCAGGGTCCGGGCGCCTGATCCGGCCTGCCCGGACGCCAAATGACTTTCCAATATCCGGTGAAGCTTCTCCTCTGCGTAGGCTAAAGGAATGCAATCGAGCACCAGCGCATCCAGCCCCGGCCCAACCACGTCAATCACAGCCATCGGCCTCGACATCGGCGGCAGCAAGACCCACGGAATCCGGCTGGAGGGGCAGGCCGTTGCGGCGGAAGCCGTCAGCGGAAGCGCGAATGTGCAGAACGTTTCCCGCGAGCAGGCCCGCCACAACCTCGCCGAGATCTTCGCGGCGCTGGGGACCGCCGGCGTCACCCGGGTGATCGCCGGGTCCGGGGGAGTGGACACCCCCCAGGACGCCGCGGCGCTGGGTGAGCTGATCCTCGAACACGTACCGGGCGCAGACGTGACCGTAGTCCATGACACCCGGCTCATCCTTGCGGCGGGGGAGGCCCCCGACGGGATCGGGCTGATCGCCGGCACCGGGTCCGTGGCCTGGGGAATGACACCGGGCGGTGAACAGGCCCGCTCCGGAGGATGGGGCTACCTGCTGGGCGATGAAGGCAGTGCCTACTGGATCGGCCGGGAAGCAGTGCGCCACACCCTGCGCCTGCATGACCTCGGCCAGCAGCCGGACCGGCTGGCGGCCGAACTGCTGCTAGCCGTGGGCGTTGAAGCCCCGGATACGCTGATCGCCCGGTTCCATGCCGGTACCGGCAGGCGCTACTGGGCATCCATGGCACGGGTGGTGTTCGACGCCGCGCAGGAAGGCCATGCGCCCAGCCGCAGCATCATTGCCACGGCGGCCCGTGATCTGGCGTCACTGGTGGCCGACGTCGCGGCCCGGCTTGGCATTCACGGCCCGGTGGTAGTCGGTGGGGGAATCGGGGTGCACCAGCCGCTGCTGCAGGAACTGCTGCTGGCCGGGCTGTCCGCCCGTGGCCTGGGGGATATCCGGTTCCTGGACCAGGACCCGGTGTTCGGCGTCCGCTACCTGCTGCAGGGCGAAGCCGCATGAGTGAGCGCCCCTTCGACGTGCGGGTCGGCGCCTACGCCGTGGTGGTCCGGGACGGCCGGATTCTGCTGGCGCACTGGAACCAGCACGGTAATTCCGCCTGGACACTTCCCGGCGGAGGCCTTGAATACGGAGAAGACGCCCCGACGGCCGCGGTGCGGGAAGTCCGCGAGGAAACAGGCTTCAAGGTGGAGCTCCAGGACCTGCTGGGAGTGGACAGCCACTTTGTGCCGGCGGAACGGCGGATGCGTGGAGAGGGGCGGATGCTCCACGCCCTGCGGGTGATCTACCGGGCCCGGGTTACCTCCGGGACCCTGGTCAGCGAAGCAGCCGGCAGCACCGACGAGGCAGCCTGGTTCCCGCTGGACGAAGTCGCCGGCCTGGAGCGTGTGGGGCTGGTGGACGCTGCCCTGCAAATGCTTGCCGCAGCTCCGGAAAGCGGCACTGCGCCCCTACGCTAGGCGCGTAACCCGGCCGCCCGCTGGACTCAGGGCACGGTAACACATAGCTTAATTCCACGGCTTGTAAGCATACTGCCGTTCAATTCACCCGCGAGCCCGTCGCACCCACCCACGGAGGCAGCCATGTCCATCCCGGACACCGCAGCGGCCCGGCAGGATTCCGCCGAGCCCATGATCAGCTTCCGCAATGTCACCAAGTCCTACACGAACTCCGGCTCCGCAGCCGTGGACAACCTCTCCCTGGACATCGCCAAGGGTGCCATCACGGTGTTTGTGGGTCCCTCCGGCTGCGGAAAAACCACGTCCCTGCGGATGATCAACCGGATGGTGGAACCGACGTCGGGCACCATCCACGTCGACGGCCAGGATGCAGCGAAGACCGCGCCCTCGGCCCTGCGCCGTTCCATGGGTTACGTAATGCAGTCTTCCGGACTGCTGCCGCACCGCAGCGTGCTGGACAACATCGCCACGGTGCCGCGACTGAACGGTGTGCCGCGGAAACAGGCGCGGGCCCGGGCAGCTGAACTGCTCGACGTCGTCGGCCTGGATTCAGCGATGGGCAAGCGGTATCCCGGCCAGCTCTCCGGCGGGCAGCAGCAGCGCGTCGGCGTGGCGCGTGCCCTGGCTGCTGATCCGCCCGTGCTGCTGATGGATGAGCCGTTCAGTGCCGTCGACCCGGTGGTCCGCAGCGAACTGCAGCAGGAACTGCTGCGCCTGCAGCGCGACCTCGCCAAGACGATCGTGTTCGTCACCCATGACATCGATGAAGCAACCGTGCTGGGGGACAAGGTGGCGGTCTTCGCCGTCGGCGGCCGGCTCGCCCAGTTCGACAGCCCCGAAGGAATCCTGCGCGCTCCCGTTGATGACTTCGTCGCCGGTTTTGTGGGACGCGACCGCGGCTTCCGGCACCTCGGATTCCAGGCCGGAGGCGGTGTGCCGGTGCATCCGGTCCAGACCCTGGACCCGGTAGCCCTGGCCGATCCATCCGTTCTGGTCCACAGCGGCTGGGCACTGGCGGTCGACCAGGCTGCTCGGCCGCTGGGCTGGGTGCCGGCGTCGAACCGGGAAAGCGTAACGTCCCCGGCGCAGCTGGTGCCCGGCGGGTCACTGCACCGGCGCGGCGAGAGCCTGCGCAGTGCCCTTGATGCGGCGCTGTCCTCGCCTTCCGGGCTGGGTGTGGTGGTTGACGACGCCGGCGCGGCAGCGGGGATCGTCCGGGCCGGTGAAATCTTCGAACTGATTGAGGCCGCGCGGCTGCGCCGCGGCAAGGCCCTGCACGGCTCGGCGGTCTGAGCATGGACTGGTTCTGGGCCAACACTGAGATGATCTCCCGGCTTACCGCACTGCACCTGTTCCAGGCAGTGGTGCCGCTGGTGCTTGGCCTGCTGATCGCCGTCCCGCTCGCACAGTTTGCCCGCCTGCACCGGTTCGCCGGGGGAGCGATCCTTGGCACCTCCGCCATCCTGTACACAATCCCTTCCCTGGCGTTGTTTGTCCTGCTGCCGGTGATCCTGGGGACACGGGTCCTGGACATCACCAACGTGGTGGTTGCGCTGACCATCTATGCCGTGGCGCTGCTGGTCCGCTCCACCGTGGACGCACTGAACTCCGTGGACGACGACGTCCGCCAGGCTGCCACAGCCATGGGCTACCGGCCGCTGCGCCGGTTCTTCGCCGTCGACCTGCCGCTGTCCCTGCCGGTCCTGTTCGCGGGGCTGCGGGTGATCTCGGTATCCAACATGTCCCTGGTCAGTGTTGGTGCACTGCTTGGCATCGACAGCCTGGGACGGCTTTTTATGGACGGCCTGTACCGGAACTTCCCCACTGAAATCGTGATCGGCATCGCCCTGATCCTGCTGCTGGCGCTCGTGCTGGACCTGATCCTGGTGCTGGCCCAGCGCCTGCTGACGCCCTGGAGCCGGACCGTCAAACAGGGCGGACCGAAACTTCCGGTGAACACTGTCGAAGCACAGACGGCGGCAGGCTGATGGATTACTCAAGCGACAACGTCCTGGTCCAGATGTTCGAGTGGCTGACGGCCGAGAGCTCCTGGACGGGCATCGGCAGCATCCCGCAGCGGATCCTGGAGCACCTGGGCTACACGGCGCTCGCGGTCGGGATTGCCGCCCTGATTGCCATCCCGCTGGGCCTGTACATCGGGCACACCGGCCGCGGCCGCGTCGTCGTCGTCTCCGGTGCCGGCATCCTGCGCGCCCTGCCCACCCTTGGGCTGGTGTTCCTGTTCGTGCTGCTGGCAGGCATCGGCCTGATGCCGCCCATCTGGGCGCTGGTGCTGCTGGCCGTTCCGCCGCTGCTGGCCGGTGTTTACGCCGGCATTTCCTCCGTGGACCGCACCGTGGTGGACGCAGCACGTGCCATGGGGATGAATGAATTCCAGATCCTGTTTCGGGTTGAACTGCCCAACGGCTTCAAAGTCGTCTTCGGTGGTGTCCGTGCCGCCGTGCTGCAGGTCCTGGCCACCGTCTCGGTGGTGGCGTTCATTTCGCTGGGCGGACTGGGCGTGTACCTGATCGAGGGAACCCAGCTGCGCGATAACGGGCGCCTTTTCGGGGGAGCGCTGCTGATCGCGCTGCTGGCCCTTGCCGTTGATTTGGTGCTGGCGGCCGTCCAGCGCCTCGCACTTTCGCCGGGGCTGCGCAGCAGATCCCGGAAACCGGCCACCCACCGCCGCCGGCAGCCTTCCCCTGCCGGCCTCGCAGAAGGAACAACAGCATGAGAACACTTACCCGTCCGGGCACCCGGAAAACCCTCACCGGTGCCGCAGGCCTCACCGCGGTCCTGATGCTCGCAGCCTGCGGCGCGAATTCGGATCCGCAGAGCGTGGAGTCTTCCTCCGCTCCCACCGGTGTGGAGGATTCCGCCACGCTGGTTGTGGGTTCCGCCGATTTCCCCGAATCCCAGATCATCGCTGAAATCTACGCAGGCGCGCTGAACGCGGAGGGCATCCAGGCCACCACGCAGCCCGGCATCGGTTCCCGCGAAATCTACTACCGGGCCCTGGAAGACGGTTCGGTGCAGGTCATCCCTGACTACAGCGGAAACCTGCTCCTCTTCGCCGACACCGAGGCCACGGCACAGTCCGCCGAAGAGATCATGGACGCCCTTCCCGCAGCGCTGGAGGAAGAGTCCCCGGACATGAACATTGCGGTGCTGGAACCGGCTGAGGCAGAAAGCAAGGACGCCCTGGTGGTCACCCAGGCCACCGCCGAGAAATACGGCCTGACTTCGCTGGAGGACCTCGCCAAGGTCTGCAGCGAGATCACCATTGCTGCGCCCACCACCTTCCAGGAGCGTGCCTACGGGCTGCCCGGCCTGAAGGAAAAGTACGGCTGCGAGCCGGCCGGCTTCGAAGCAATCAACGACGGCGGAGGCGAAGCCACCCTGCAGGCGCTGCTGACCGACAAGGTGCAGGCTGCGGACATTTACACCACTACACCGTCCATCGAGGAGAACTCCCTGGTGGTGCTGGAGGACCCGGAGAACAACTTCATCGCCCAGCAGGTGCTGCCGCTGGTGAACATGGATGCCGTTTCGCAGGAAGCCCAGGACGTGCTCAACAGCGTTTCCGCCGTGCTGACCACTGAGGACCTGATCGCCCTGAACCAGGCCGTCTCCGGCGACCAGAAGCAGGACCCGAAGGACGCTGCCAAGGCGTGGCTGGAGGAAAAGGGCCTGGCCTAGTCCCCGCACCCTTCCCCCTCATCGAGAGGCCAGTTACGGCTCCAATCGTCCGTGAAAGGAGCCGCAACTGGCCTCTCGGCGTAGTGGTTGGGGAGGGGCGCAACCGATTATGGCATTCTGTGTAGATGGCAGAATTCACCCAGTCGCACAAGCTTCACAACGTCCTCTATGACATCCGCGGGCCGCTCCTTGAGCATGCCCAGCGTATGGAGGCGGCGGGACAGCGCATCCTGAAGCTGAATATCGGCAATCCGGCCCCGTTCGGGTTCGAGGCGCCGGAAGCGATTCTGGTGGACATGATCCGCCACCTGCCTACAGCCCAGGGCTACAGCGATTCCCGCGGCATCTTCTCCGCCCGCACCGCCGTGGTGCAGTACTACCAGGGCCGCGGCATCCAGAACATCGACGTTGACGACGTGTACCTGGGGAACGGGGTCAGTGAGCTGATCACCATGTCCCTGCAGGCGCTGCTGGACGACGGCGACGAAATCCTGGTGCCCACCCCGGACTATCCGCTGTGGACGGCTTCCGTCTCGCTGGCCGGCGGCACCGCCGTGCACTACCTCTGCGACGAGGACAACCACTGGTGGCCGGACATCCAGGACATGGAAGAGCGGATCACTCCGCGCACCAAGGGCATTGTGCTCATCAACCCGAACAACCCCACCGGCGCCGTCTACCCCGAGTACGTGCTCCGCCAAATTGTGGATCTGGCCCGCAAACACGACCTGATCATCTTCGCCGACGAGATCTACGAAAAGATCCTGTACGACGGCGCCGTGCACATCAACGCTGCTTCACTGACCGGCGACGACGTACTCTGCCTGACCTTCAGCGGCCTCTCCAAGGCGTACCGGATCGCCGGGTTCCGCAGCGGCTGGATGACTATCTCCGGTCCAAAGCGCGCAGCTGCCGACTACATCGAGGGCATCAACCTGCTGGCCAACATGCGCCTGTGCGCCAACGTCCCGGCGCAGCACGCGATCCAGACCGCGCTCGGGGGTTACCAGAGCATCAACGACCTGATCCTGCCCGGCGGCCGGCTGAAGGCACAGCGCGACCTTGCCTACAAGATGCTCAATGACATTCCGGGCGTGAGCGTGGAGAACGCCGAGGGCGCGCTGTATCTGTTCCCGAAGCTGGACCCCGAGGCCTATCCGATCGAATCGGATGAGATGTTCGCGCTGGACCTGCTCAAGCAGCAGAAGATCCTGGTCTCGCACGGCACCGCGTTCAACTGGATCCGCCCCGACCACTTCCGGATGGTCACGCTTCCGGCGCTGGAAGACATCGAAGACGCCATCTCGCGCCTGGCCGAGTTCCTCAGCACCTACAAGCCGTAACCGGCAGCGCCTCTGCCTGCCGGCTGCGGCGGGCAGGGGCGGCTTAGGCCTCGCGGGCTGCGCGGGCAGCTTCAAGGCGCTCCCGGGCGCCTTCAAGCCAGGACTCGCACCGGGTGGCCAGCGCTTCGCCGCGCTCCCAGAGGGCGAGTGACTCCTCCAGGCTGGCGCCGCCGGCCTCGAGCCGGGTCACCACGGCCACGAGTTCGTCGCGGGCCTGTTCGTAGCTCATGGCCTCAATGTCTGCCGGCAGGGCTGCTGCTTCGTTCATGCTGTTCTCCTAAATTGAAAAGTCGGTTAGCGCTGTCCGGTGGCGACGGCACCAAGCTCGCCGGCAGCCACCCGGATGCGCAACTGGGCATCGGCCTCAACGGCGGCCGCGTCGCGGACCACGGAGCCGTCGGCAAGCTGCACGACGGCGTAGCCCCGGTCCAGGGTTTTCTGCGGTGAGAGGGCTCGCACCTGCGCCCGCAGGTAACTGATTCGATCGGCGTCGCGCCGGACCTCGGAGCGCATAGCCGAATAGGCGCGGTCCCGCAGGCGGGTGACGTCCTCGGCCCGGGTGGCCAGCATGGTCTCCGGGGCGGAGAGGACCGGCCGGGTGCGGATGTGCGCCAGCCGGTCTGTTTCCCGGCTGAGCATGAGTTCCATGATCCGGCGCAGCTGGGAGCGTGCCGTGCCGATCCGCGCGAGTTCCTCGCCGACGTCGGGCACAATCCGCTTCGCCGCATCCGTGGGGGTGGAGGCGCGCAGATCCGCTACCTCATCAAGCAGCGGACGGTCAGCCTCGTGTCCGATGGCGCTGACCACCGGGGTCTGCGCCGCGGCGACCGCCCGGATCAGGTCCTCATGGCTGAACGGCAGCAGGTCCTCCAGCGATCCGCCGCCACGGGCAATGACAATCACGTCGACCTCGGGCATGGCATCCAGGGCAGCAAGGGCGCGGGTCACCTCGGCGACGGCGTTCACACCCTGCACGGCTACCTCGCGGACTTCGAACTCCACCGCAGGCCAGCGCAGGGCAGCATTGCGCATAACGTCCTTCATCGCATCGGAATTACGTCCGGTGATGAGGCCAATCCGGCCGGGGAGCAGGGGAAGACGCTGCTTGCGGGACGCCGCGAACAGGCCCTCGGCTGCGAGGGCCTGGCGCAGGCGCTCGATCCGGGCCAGCAGGTCTCCAAGGCCCACCGGCCGGATATCCCGGGTCTGCATGGAGAGCCGGCCCGTCTTGACCCAGAAGTCCGGTTTGATCAGGGCCACCACCCGTGCTCCGCGTTCCAGCGGCAGCTCCAGCCGGTTCATGACCGTGCTCCAGACCGTCAGGGACAGCGAAACCTCCGCATCGACGTCGCGCAGGGTGATGAACGAGGCATTGGAGCGGCGGTTCAGTTCTATGACCTGCCCCTCCACCCAGGCGGCGGGGGCACGGTCGATGTACGCCTTCAGGTTCTTCGACAGCAGGGCCAGCGGCCACGGATTCTCCGGAGACGTCAGGGCAGCCGTGGGCGCAAGGGTGTTGCCGGCATCCGTCTGGCCCGGTTCCTGCGCTCCTGCGTCATTCTGCATTTCTTCGCACTCCTGTTGGTCCAGCGGCGGGCCGGTTCCATACCGGCACCGGTCCTAAGGTTATTGTCTATCAGGTGCCTGGGACACATCGTGTTCAACGCCGGCGGACCGTGGACAACGGCCGCTGGACGGGCACCGGGCTACTCCGCTGGGTCCGGCTCCGCGGAAAGAGAATTGGGGAACTATGCGCACATTCGGTTCAGCGATCCTGGCCCTGGCAGCCCTGCTGCTGGCAGGTGCCGCGGTATGCAGTGCCTGGCTGGCCCAAAACGCAGTGTCCTCGCAGGGTTTCTCCCAGCTGGCGCAGCCGCTGGGAGAAGATGAGCCGTTCAAGGCGGAGCTCTCTTCCGCACTGGCCGCACAGGCCAGCGCATCGGTCAGCGACGGCCTGCCTGACGGACTGGCAGCGCTGGTGGAGCCGGTGGTGGAGCGGGTGGTCTCCGGGTTCCAGCAGGCTCCTGGGTATCCGGAAGCGTGGACCCAAACCCTTGAGCGTTCCCACACGGCAACGTTCGACTCCGGTACGCCAAGCCTGGACCTTGGGCCGCTGCTCAACCTGGTCAGCCAGCAGGTAGCAGGTGAAATCGGCACTGAACCGGTTGACGTGGGGGAGCGGCTCCTGACGGTGTCCGGAGTGGACCGCAGTGCGGAACTTGAAACACTGACCCGGTTCGCTGACTCCTGGCCGCTGCTCGCTGCAGCGGCAGTGCTGGCCGGCTTGCTTGCCCTGCTCCTTGCCCGACGCCGTTCCACAACGTTCGCGCTGCTCGGTGCCGGCGCGGCTGTCCTGGGCGGTGTCCTGTGGCTGGCTGCCGGTGCCGCTGCAGCGATTGTGGAGGGACAGACCCCGGCGAACCCTGTAGCTTCCACTTTCGTCGACGGCCTGATCCCGCTGGCCCAGTCCAGCTTTCATTCCTGGCTGCTGGTCCTGATTATCGCCGGAGCCGTGGCCTTCGCCGTCGGACTGGTGTTCCGTCTGGTGGCAGGATCCCGCCGGGCTGTGCGCTGACAGCGGACTCAGGCCCTGGGGAATCGGGGCCTGGCAGACCAGCGGCTAGCATGGAGTCATGACCAGCACAGCCGTTTCCGTGCCGATGCCCACCGTCCCGCGCCGCCGCCGCAGCCCTGAAGAGGTTGCTGCTGCCGCGCCGGTGTCCGGAGCGCGCCGGGTCCTGCTTGCCGCCCCGCGCGGCTACTGCGCCGGCGTCGACCGTGCCGTGATCGCCGTCGAAAAGGCGCTGGAACACTACGGCCCGCCCGTTTACGTGCGCAAGCAGATCGTGCACAACCTGCACGTGGTCAGCACGCTGGAAGAGCGCGGTGCCATCTTCGTCGATGAGACGGACGAGGTGCCGGAAGGCTCCCTGCTGATTTTCTCCGCCCACGGGGTCTCTCCCGCCGTCGTGCAGTCTGCTGAAGACCGCGGCTTGCGCACCATCGACGCCACCTGCCCGCTGGTCACCAAGGTCCACCGCGAAGCCGTCCGCTTCGCCCGCGACGACTTTGACATCCTGCTCATCGGACACGAGGGGCATGAGGAAGTCGAAGGCACCTACGGCGAGGCGCCGGAGCACATGCAGATCGTCAACGGACCCGAAGACGTGGACAAGATCCAGGTCCGGGATCCGGACAAGCTCATCTGGCTTTCCCAGACCACCCTGTCCGTGGACGAGACCATGACCACCGTGAAGCTGCTGCGGGAAAAGTTCCCGAACCTGCAGGATCCGCCCAGCGATGACATTTGCTACGCCACCTCCAACCGCCAGGCGGCGATCAAGAAGATCGCCCCGGACGCGGACCTGGTGATTGTGGTCGGCTCGGCGAACTCCTCGAACTCCGTGCGGCTCGTTGAGGTTGCCCTTGAATACGGCGCCAAGGCTTCCTACCGGGTGGACTTCGCCAATGAGGTGGACGAGTCCTGGTTCGAAGGTGTCTCGACCGTGGGCGTGACCTCCGGTGCCTCGGTGCCGGAGAACCTGGTCCAGGACGTACTGAATCTGCTGGCCGAGTACGGCTACGGCGAGGTCGAGGAAGTCGTCACGGCGGAAGAGGACATCATCTTCTCCCTGCCCAAGGAAATCCGCGCCACGCTCAAAGCCATGGGGGATTCCTCCCGCGGTCTTGGTGGCCGCCGCTCCTAACCCGTTTCCCGGCACCGCGGTGCCGGGTTCGGCTCTGACGGCCTGCCCCGGTAACATTTACTAACGTGGCTCTTACTATTGGCATCGTCGGCCTGCCCAACGTCGGCAAATCAACCCTGTTCAATGCGCTGACCCGCAACAACGTGCTGGCGGCGAACTATCCGTTCGCCACGATCGAGCCGAATGTCGGCGTCGTATCCCTGCCGGATCCGCGGCTGGCAAAGCTCGCCGAGATCTTCGGTTCGGCCCGCATCCTGCCCGCAACCGTGTCCTTCGTGGACATTGCCGGCATTGTGAAGGGCGCGTCGGAAGGCGAAGGCCTGGGCAACCAGTTCCTTGCCAACATTCGCGAAGCCGAGGCCATTGCCCAGGTTATCCGCGTGTTCGATGATCCCGATGTGGTTCATGTGGACGGCAAGGTTGATCCGCGCTCGGACATGGAGACCATCAACACCGAACTGATCCTCGCGGACCTCCAGACCCTGGAGAAGGCCATTCCGCGCGTGGAGAAGGAAGTGAAGATCAAGAAGCGCGACGCCGCGCAGCTGGCTGCCATGCAGGCCGCCCAGGCTGTGCTGGAGCGCGGGGACACGATCTTCTCCTCCATCGCCAGCGACAAGCTGGACATGGAGCACCTGCGTGAACTGAGCCTGCTCACTGCCAAGCCCTTCATCTACGTCTTCAACGTTGACGACGCCGTCCTGGGCAACCCGGACCGCCAGGCTGAGCTGCGCGAACTCGTTGCTCCCGCCGATGCCATCTTCCTCGATGCCAAGCTCGAAGCCGACCTGGTGGAGCTGGACGAGGAAGAGGCCCGCGAGATGCTGGAGATGAGCGGCCAGGAAGAGTCCGGCCTGGACAAGCTGGCCCGCGTTGGCTTCCACACCCTGGGCCTGCAGACGTATCTGACTGCCGGTCCGAAGGAAACCCGTGCCTGGACCATCCGCAAGGGCGACACCGCCCCGCAGGCTGCCGGCGTCATCCACACCGATTTCCAGCGCGGCTTCATCAAGGCCGAAGTTGTCTCCTTCGACGACCTGGTCGAGGCCGGTTCCATGGCTGAGGCCAAGGCGTATGGCAAGGTCCGGATTGAAGGCAAGGACTACGTTATGGCCGACGGCGATGTGGTGGAGTTCCGCTTCAACGTTTAGGTTTCAGGCGGTTGCTTGAGAAAGGCCCGGAATGCTGATTGCATCCCGGGCCTTTTTGCGTGTGGAGTGGCTGCCCTAGCCGGGGTCGAACGTGCTGTTAGTGGCCGACAGTGAACCTCTGGCGAGGATGCGCGTGGTTCTCGATCTCGTCGACGAAGGCAAGGGCGAAATCGGCACCTGAGATCTCCGAGGAGCCGTCGTCTTTGGCCACCAGGACGTCGCCGCCTGTCCGGTAGGAACCGGTGGCCTCGCCGGGAGCGAAGACACCAAAGAGAGCTGCCGGGCTGACATAGAACCAGTGGAGGTCCTCGGGTGCCTGCCGCAGCGCCTCGAGTACCTCGGCGTGGGCCAGGGCTTCGGGCTTCCAGTCATCGAGGAAGTCCGGGGTGTCGACCAGCCTCGGACCGCCTTCCGCAACCAGGGACGAGCCTGCGCCCCCAACGAAAGCAAGACGCGCACCGTTAGTGCGTGCGGCTTCGATCAGCGCCGGCACATACGCAGTGAGCGGAGCACCGTCAACGTCGGCTCCGTGCACTGCCACAACGAGGACATCGGCGTCGGCGGCAGCCGCGGCGGGCACTTCCGGGGAGGCCAGCGAACCCGTGCGGTATTCGACTCCGTGCAGCGGCTGTTCCGGTGCATTGCGGGAGTAGGAGATCACTTCGTGCCCGCGGGAAGCTGCCTCGCGGGCAATGTGTCCGCCCGCGTAGCCGGTTCCGCCGAAGATAACTACTCGTGCCATGTGCGTTCTCTCCTTGCAGTAGGGACCGGCAATTCCCCGGCGAAGATGGAACCCGCCGCCGAGTCCACCTATTCCCTCCCGAAAGCTCCTCATCGGGTGGGAATCAGGAGGAACAACCGGTGGCTTCCGCGCAGGGGCAAAGTTATCCTGTTGCCGGTGGCCCGCCACCGAATGCGCTTCCACGTGAAGACCACGTGAATCATCGCGGAGAGGCCTGGCTTCCCAGGACACGTCCCGATGGAGTGCGGCGCATTAATGCGCCAGCTTCATTGCACCGATGCCGAGGCATCGGCTGACGAGAGGACGCGAAATGTCATCGAAAGACGAGAAAAACCTGGCCCAGGTCGTGGATAAGATCGCGGGCATGCATGAGCCGCAGCGCGGACTAATGCAGCAGGTCCATAACGTCATCATGGACGCGGCGCCGGGGCTCAAACCGCGCATCTGGTACGGCATGCCCGCGTATGCCACATCCGCGGGTTCCCCGGCGCTGCTGACCCTGCGCAACGATGAACGCCTCAATCTGGCCGTCACGGAGAAGGCACGGTTCCGGCCAGCCGGCGGGTCGGACGGCACGCTTATGCCTGCCGCCTGGTACTTCGAAACCATCGACGCCGAGACGGAGAAGCGCATCGCTGAGATCGTCCGCTCAGTTCTCGACTAGGACGGGTAATGCCCTCCGCCGGCGTCGTTACGGAACGAAACGCCGTCGGCGGCGGGCTGCCCCTCATCCCACGAATGAGAGGCCTTCGCGCCGCGACTGGGCCGGCTGGTTGCCTAAACGGATTGCACGCGGGAGCCGACCGCCGGAGAATCACTCTATGGGCGCTCTGACCTTCAGCTACAACGTCACCCTGGACGGCTGCGTAGATCATCAGGAGGGGATTGCCGACGACGAGACCCACACGCATTACACCCGGCTTCTGGATGAGAGCGGTGCCATGCTGTGGGGGCGCACCACCTACGAGCTGATGGAGGGCTACTGGCCGCTGGTCGCTCACGGAGAGGTGGAAGCGCCGGAGGCAATCCGCGAGTGGGCGCTCACGCTGGAGGACAAACCCAAGTACGTAGTGTCCGCAACGCGCAGCGATTTCCCGTGGAACAACAGCCACCGCCTCAAAGGCGACCTGCGCACCGCGGTGCAGGAGCTGAAGGACCAGACGCCCGACGGCGTGCTCCTCGGCAGCGGCAAGCTCGCATCGGCGCTGGACCGGCTGGACCTCATCGACGAGTACAGGTTCCTGGTCCACCCGATGATCACCGGGCATGGCCCCACCCTCTACGGAGGTCTGCTCGACAGCGCTCGCCGCCTGGAGCTGATTTCAGCCGAGCCAATGAGCAACGGCGCCATCATCGTGCACTACCGCCGGGCAGGCTGAGCAGCGGCAGTTATTTGACGCGTGCCGCGGCGCCCGGCAAGGATCAGGGGATGGGGAAACAACCGGCGGCGGCACTATGAGCATCTACTCGTTCCACCTCGCCGCCTTGCCTCCGCTCGCTGCTGCCGGAGCAATGGTGCGCCAGCTCAAAGCCCCCGGCCTGGTTCACGCCGAAGTGTTCGCAGGAATGGAGCTGGGAGCACCGATAGTTTCACCGCGCCGGATGCAGCTGAAGCGCACGGCCGTGTTCGCGCACTGGGAAGACGAACGGTCCCTGACGGACTTCCTCACCGGGCATCCGTTTGGCAGGAAACTGGACCAGGGCTGGCACGTCCGGCTGCAGTTCCTGCGCCGCTGGGGGAAAGTCAGCGAGTTCGCCGAGCTGCCGGAATCCGCAGAATCAGCCAACCCGCACGAGCCGGTAGTGGCCGTGACCCTGGCCCGCCTGCGCCTGCCGGAACTGCCCCGCTTCATCCGGTGGGGCCGTCCCGTGGAAATCCAGATCCGGGACCACCCAGAGGCGGCGCTGGCCATGGCCGGCATCCGCCTGCCCCGGACAGTTTCAACCTTCTCCATCTGGACCAGCACCCGGGCGATGACCGGCATGGTTTCCGGGAGGGATGCCGGGGAAGGCGCACGCCGCCATACCGAAGCGATGACCGAGCGGGAACGCCGGGACTTCCACCACGAATTCACCACGCTGCGCTTTCGGCCGTTGTCCGAGCACGGATCCTGGCAAGGCCGGAGCGATTACATCCCATGGCCTGCCCCATCCAGCCGCTGACGCCGCGCCCTCGCCGGACATGAAGGTTAAAACAGCAGCAGGCCGGACTCGCAGTGGGTCCGGCCTGCTGCTGGCTAACGACTGCGGGACTACGCCGGTGTGCGGACGTCAGCCTCACTGCGTGAACGCAGGTACGTGGCGATCGCCAGGCGGTTGATAGCCGACCGGCTCACGATGCCAATGGGACGGGAATCTTCGCCCTTAACCACCGGAACCTTCTTGAGCCGTGCGTCCGACAGTGCAGCCACAGCGTCACTGACCAATGCGCCGGCGTCGAGCGTGACGACGTCGTGCGTTACGAGCCGCATGATGTTCAGGTTCGCGAGATCGGACATTGCCTGTTCCAGATCGTCCGCAGCGCCGATCGCGTAGGAGTAGATCGACGTCGAGGACGGATGGGCCGCGGAGAGGTAGCGCAGCACATCGCCGTCGGACAGGAAACCTGCCAGCGTGCCGTCCGCGTTGAGGACCGGTGCACCCGAGATGCCGCGCTCGGCGAAGGTCTGCAGGGCGTCAAGGACGCTCGCGTCCGAGGACAGGGCGTAGACGTCGGACTTCATGATCGACTGGACGGTGTCTGCCGGAGCCTGTTCGTTCTCCGCGGTGCGGCGCGAGCGCACCGAACGGTAGGCCAGGAACGCGAGGAGAATACCGAGGAGCGACGTGGCAACCACCAGGGCGACGGAGCCGTGGAAACCGGCCAGCAGGGAATCACCTTCACTGATCCCGGACTCGATGTTGGACGCAATGACGGCGCCGTAGATTCCGGTAGCGAGCGAGGTGCCCACGCAGCCGGCGATCTGGAAGCTGGTTGAAACCACCGTGACGCCGTGCGGGCTGGTCTCGCGGTCCAGGTTGGCGAGCGCGAACGTCTGGGACGGCCCGACGACGAATGCCGTGGCCAGCACTGCCGGGACGTAGAGCAGCCCGAAGATCCAGACCGAGCCCTGTCCGGCAGCGACCCCGACGAGCGTCACGAAGATTGCCATGACAAGGAATCCGAGGGGAATCGACCAGCGGCCGCCGTGGCGGTCGAACAAGCGGCCGGCGATCGGCCCCATCCCCACGGTCAGCAGGATGCCAGGTGCAAGGGTCAGCGAAGCACCCAGCGGCGGCATCTCAAGTGCGCCCTGCAGGAACAGGGGAATGACCACGTTCATGGCGAAGACAAAGATCAGGCCGAGCATGGTCATGAGCACACCAAACACAAAAGGTGCGCTGGAGAACGGGCGAAGATCGAGCAGCGGATTCTCGATTCGGCGCTGGCGGAGAATGAACAGCCACATGGCGAGCAGGCCAACGACGCCGGCAACACCTGCGTAGAGGGCAGATCCCTCGAAGGCGCTGGAGACGCCGTAGAGGATGCCGACGAGGCCGACAGCAACGAGGATGAAGGACAGGATGTCCAGAACCGGCCGGCCCAGCTCGGTGACGTTCCGCAGGACGATCGCACCGGCGAGCAGCACTGCGTGGGTGAGGCCGCCGAAGACCCACATCAATGTGGTCCAGGGGGCGACGGTCAGAATGGCACCGGAAAGAACGATCGCCAGCGACGGGCCGAGCGTGGTCATGGCAGCCATGATGCCCATGTTGAGGCCAAGCTTCTCGCGCGGGGACACCGCCAGCGTGATGTTCATGCCGATGGGGGTGAGCAGGCCGGTTCCGATGGCCTGCAGCAGACGTGCGATCAGCAGGACTTCGAAACTGGGAGCCAGGGCGCCCACCACAGAACCCAGGACCATGATCGCGACGACGGCGACGAACAGCGGTCGGGTGGGGAACCGGTGGTACAGGACGTTGGCTACAGGAACGAACACAGCGGCGACGAGCAGGTAGCCGGTGGTCAGCCACTGAACGGTGCTGACCTCGACGCCGAAGTCCTGCATGATCGGCGTGAAGGCTACGTTGAGGAACGTCTCGTTGAAGGTGGCGAGGAACGCAGCGGCCGCAGCGACCGCGATCATCCCGCCTGCACGATCCTTGACATTCGGACGGGAAATTGAAGAGGGCGCCATAGAGTCTCCTGACAGTCGGCGGTGTGGAGGCGATCGACCGTGCCGTGTCAGAAGGTACTTATTGAAGTGCCCCGCGTGTCGTGTCATCGATGCCGTGGTGGCCTGAGGCCGCATCAATTCTAGCAGGCTGCGGCTACGGAGCTCCGTTTCGGGTGCCGGGCAAGGCCCCTCTGCCGTTCCGCGAGGCCGGATTCAGACCCCGCTGCTCCAGAGGAAGTAAGCCTCAGCGAGCTGTCCGGGTACGTCGGGCGCGGCTCCCCGGATGGCGGAGACCTGCGGACGCGTGATCGTCGCGACGGAAACGATGACGTCCAGCGCGGAGAGCGTCTCCCTCACTGCCCCGTACTGCTTGAGCTTGGCGAGTACGCCGTTCAGGGCATCAAGTGCCGGCTGCTGGACCTGTGCCAGGGGAGACGCTGCCAGATCCTGGGCAGCTCCGGCCTGCAGCGCGAGCCCGTCCGTGAGCGCACCCAGATTCATCGCCGTGAGGCTGGACAGCAATTCCTTCCAAGCCCCGGCCGGGTCAGCATCCAGACTGCGCTGTGCCTGATCCACAGCATGGATGATCTGTTCCACGGTGTCCTGGACGACAGCCCGGACCAGGTCCTCGCGTGAAGGGAAGTTGCGGTACAGGGTGGCGATACCCACGCCGCTGGCTGCTGCGACGGCTTCGAGTGCTACATCGCCGCCGCGCTCAGCAAAGACGTGTTTGGCATGGCTAATGATCGCTTCTCTCCGACGTGCGGCGTCAGCCCTCATTCCGGCTCCTTCCAAATTGACTTCCAGTCTAAACCGGAGGAATATCATCCGGTGGATACGGAGGAAATTCCTCCAGATAGGAACATTTGAAGGACATGACAGCTCAAGTGCCGGCAACCGGCTCCCATCGCAAACACGCAGCCATTTGGGCGGGCCTGACCGTCGGACTCTCAGTCATCCTGCTGGCCCTGCTGATGCTCTTCATCTCTCCCTCGCTCCTCTCGGGCCCGCGTGATCTGGGTCTGGGTGTTGTCGGGTCGCAGGAGAAGGCCGCCTCGGTCTCGGAAACCCTCGAGGGCCAGCAGCCGGGAGCGTTCGTCGTCCGCGCCTATAACAACGCCGAGGACCTTGAGCAGGGCATACGGGACCGGGAAATCGTCGGCGGTTTTGACTTCTCCGACCCGGAAGACATGCAGGTTTACGTGGCAAGTGCCGGCTCAACGGCTGTTTCGGGCACCATCAGCAACGTAGGTGCCACCATGGCCGGAGCTGAGGGGCAGACAGCAGAGGTTGTGGATGTGGTGCCGCTTCCCGACGCGGACCCCACCGGCGTCGGTATTGGCGGTCTCGCCTTCCCGCTGGTGTTCGGCGGCATTGTGCCCGCCGTCGCGTTCCGCTCGATGCTCTCCGGCAAGCGCTGGTGGATCTTTGCCGGCCTTACCGGGTTTTCGGTCGCGGGCGGGTTCGTCGTTGCCGCTGTCCTGAAGTATCTGTTCGGCAGCATTGAGGGTCCATTGGTCCCGGTTGCCGCCAGCGTTGCCCTCGGCATTGCGGCACTGGCACTGCCGCTGGCCGGCCTCAATGAGTGCTTCGGAACGAAGGGCTTCACTATCGCCGCCATGTCCATGATGTTCGTGGGCAACCCATTTGCCGGCATCGCCACCAGCGCCCAGTGGCTTCCGGCCGGAGTGGCAATGATCGGGCAGCTCCTGCCGCCCGGAGCGGCGGGCACGCTGGTGCGGGCCGTGGCCTATTTCGACGGCGCCGGGGGAGCGGGTGCCGCACTCACCCTTGGAGTGTGGGTCCTGGTGGGGATTGTGCTGTGGTTTGCGGGCCCGAAGCTCAAAGGAGCACAGGCCAAGAACTAGGGCCGGCGGCTGCGCCTCAGTTCGTGCCAGGCCGCAGCCCCCAAGCCAAGAGACCAGATGCTCCACAGTTTCTCGGGGCGGGAGGGCGAGATTGCGTTGGCCACTGTCCCTACGGCACCAAGACCGGTGCACGCAATATAAATTGCACGCTTCACGCCGCCATGGAACCAGTGCAACGCCCCGGGGGCAAGCGCGGTTTAGCTGCTGACGCCGACCGCCTTGCCGACGGATGCGGGATCTTCAAGCAGTTCGAGCATGCAGGCCGCCAAATCGGCGCGGGGAATTGAACCGCGCAGGGTGCCTTCCTGCGAAGTCTGCAGCGCCTGCCAGGAACCGGCCGGTTCCTTGTCCGTAAGGCCGGTGGGCCGGACGATTGTCCAGGCCAGTCCGGATTTCTGCACAGCGGCTTCCTGCTCATTGTGGTCGGCCAGCGGCTTCGCGAGGGCAACTTTCATGGCTACGCGCAGCGGGGCAGGCATCTGCTTACCCGAGTCGCCGGCGCCCAGGGAGGACTGGACCATAAGCCGCTGCACGCCCTCCTTCTTCATCGCCTCAATAACGCTGCGCGTGACGGCGGCGCGGTGGCGGGGGTTACCCTTCGCCCCGCCCACCGTGACGACGACGGCGTCCGCACCGGCAACGGCCGAGGCTGCGGCGGAGGGATCCCCGGCGTCCCCTGTAAGCACGCGGACGCCTTCGGGACCCTGTCCGCTGCGGGAAAGGACTGTCACTTCGTGGCCTGCGGCCTGTGCGAGGGAGGCCAGCTTGGCGCCGGTTCCCTTCGAGCCGCCGATGATTGTGAGCTTCACAAGAGTCCTTTGGTGAGTGGGTGGGGCCAGGTTCCCGGCCCCACCTGAATCTTATCTCTGCCCCGAAAGGCCCTCAGAAGTGTGTGCGGGGGCACAATAGCCCCTCTAACTACCATCAGACCAGAGCAGTTGTCGTAATGATAATTTTCAGGTTGCAAACGTGTAACAACCGTGTCGCGTCGGGAACCAAGTTACGGGCCAGTAGCAGTCCGCGGTCTACTCTCTTAGTCATATGCGACGAGGCACGCAGGATCTGCGCTGCCCGTGATTCCGGTAATCCCGCCGGAGACAATGACGCACTGAGAAATAGGAGGCGGAATGCGTTTTGCACGTATTTCCAAAGCAGTGGGTGTGGCGGCTGTTGCTGCTCTCGCACTGAGCGCCTGTGCTGCGAATCAGGGGACCACCGACAACGGTTCATCTGACAGCGAGAGCACCGGCGGTTCTGTCCGCGTTGTGGAGGTTAACGCCTTCAGCTCGTTCAACAGCAACACAGCGAACGGCAACGTCGATATCAACGGCAAGATTGCGTACGCCACGCATTCCGGGTTCAACTACATCACCGATGAACTCAAGGTTGAGCCGCTGGAAGACTTCGGCACCTACGAAAAGGTCTCCGAGGATCCCCTGACGGTTAAGTACACCGTTAACGAAGGCGTGAACTGGTCCGACGGCGAGCCCGTCGACGCCGACGACCTCATGCTCCTCTGGGCCGTCAACTCCGGCCACTTCAACGACGCCACGCTGAACGAAGAAGGCGAGACCGTTTCCGGTACCACCTACTTCGACTACGCAGGCGATACCTCAGGCCTGAGCCTGACCGACGTTCCCGAAATCGGCGACGACGGCCGCTCCATCACCATGACCTACTCCGAGCCCTTCGCGGACTGGGAAGTTGCCTTTGGTGCCATGACCGACGGCGGCGTCAGCACCCCGGCGCACGTTGTTGCCGAGAAGGCCGGCCTGGCCGACGGCGACGCGCTGATCGAACTGATCCAGAACACGCCCGCCGGCGACCCGGCGAACCCGGCTCCGGTCAACGAAGAGCTGAAGGCAGTTGCCGACTTCTGGAACACCGGCTTCGACACCAAGTCGCTGCCCTCGGACGCCTCCCTGTACCTCTCCAACGGTCCGTTCATTGTCTCGGAGATCGATCCCGAGAACTCCATGACGCTGACCCGCAACGAGGACTACAACTGGGGTCCGGAGCCCAAGATCGACGAGATCATCGTCCGCTACATCGGTGATGCTCCCGCCCAGGTCCAGGCGCTGAAGAACGGTGAAGTGGACATCATTGCTCCGCAGGCTTCCGCCGACACCGTGGAGCAGCTTGAAGCCATTGACGGTGTAACCATCAACTCCGGCAACCAGCTCTCCTACGACCACGTTGACCTGAACTTCTCCGGCGTCTTCGCTGACGAGAACGTGCGCACCGCCTTCATGAAGGTCATCCCGCGCCAGGCAATCGTTGACTCGATCGTCAAGAAGCTCAACCCGGATGCAGCTCCGCTGGATTCGCAGATCTTCCTGTCTGACCAGGACGGCTACGAAGAGTCCGCCGCCAACAACGGCTCCTCCGAATATGCTGAGGTTGACGTCGAAGGCGCCAAGGAACTGCTTGCCGGCGCCACCCCTGAAGTACGCATCATGTACAACAAGGACAACCCCAACCGCTCTGACGCCTACACGCTGATCGCACAGTCTGCGTCCGAAGCCGGCTTCAAGGTCGTCGACGGCGGCCTGGGTGCCTCTGACTGGGGCTCTGCCCTGGGCACCGGCACCTACGACGCCTCCATCTTCGGCTGGATCAACTCGGGTGTCGGCGTGACCGGCGTACCGCAGCTCTTCAAGACCGGCGCCGCGTCCAACTACAGCGGCTTCTCCAACCCCGAAGCTGATGCCCTCATGGATCAGCTCATCCTGGAAACCGATGTTGAGAAGCAGAAGGAACTGCAGATCCAGATCGACAAGCTGATCTGGGACTCCTCGTTCGGCCTGCCGCTCTTCCAGTCGCCCGGCGTTGACGCGCACAGCGACAGCATCGGTGGGATCAACTCCTACATGCCGAACCAGACCGGTGTCTGGTGGAACTTCTGGGAATGGGAAGTTCTGGACTAATTCCTAGCCTAAACAGCTAAGCAATACCCGCAGGGCGCGCGGGGCGCGCTGCGCGCCCCGCCCGCGGC